>CAYNWC010000008.1:0-16255 GCA_964400805.1 uncultured bacterium
GTAAGTGGTGTCTCCAGTTGGGCATCTGAAGCTCGGCTTTGAGGCGGATGGCGACAATGCGGTCAAACAGAGAGGGGGATTGCTCGAGTTTGCCGAGGAGCTCCGAGAGGGTGAGTTTCGGGTAGTCGCCTTGCCAATGGAGGCAGGCGGCCATCTTCTCTTCAAAGGGGAGGTCGTCGACGAAGGGGGCGATGAGTTTGAAGATGCGGGGATCGCACGTTTTTTCGAGGCTCTCGACGGCGTGAGAGTGGATCTTGGCGTTGCGGCTGTGCAGGGCGCGGACGAGGAGCTCAGGGTCCTCCAAAGAGCCGGCGGCGCCGAGAAGGTGGATGATGAAGTCGATCACCGATTGGTAGCCGGTCAAGAGGGCGCTCTGGAGCATCTCGAGGTCGTAGAGGGGATGCTGCTGCTGGATCGTGTGGCCGAAGTAAAAATAGAAGTAGGCCCGTTCGATTTCAATATCGAGAATGTCGATCAAGTTGGCCTGCAATTGGGGTAAGGCGAGGCGTCCCAAAATCTTGCCGGCCAAAATGCGGGCCCGATCGGGGAGAGAGAGGTCTTTGGTCAGGGCCAAGAGGAGAGGGACGGTTTTGAGTCCCATCTGGACGATGATCTCTTCGGTGCGCCGCCGCTCATTGGGGCGGAAGTGGACGCTGGCGAGGAGGATCTCCTTGGTGGTGGTGGAGTCGGCGATTTTGCCGAGGGCATCGAGGATCGAGAGGCGAAACGAATTATCGCGGGCCGCTTCGAGCTCTTCGATTAAGCGGGGCGCGTGACGGGCTAATTTCTTGTCCGCTAAGCGGGCGATACAGCGCGCCGCCGCCCGTTTGACCAGGATCGATTCGTGAGAGAGGAAGGGGAGGGCTCTTTCGGCCGCTTCAAGGGTATTCTCTTCGCCCAAGATATCGAGTCCCATGCTGATCTCATCGATGAACGTGGATTTGAGCATCAGATCGAGTTTTTTCGCGGCGATGGTGCGATTGAGGGCGGCGTAATCGAGCGAGGAATTGGCCAGCGACTTTTTCATCGTTAAGATCGCCGCGCCGCGCCGGAAGAGGTCGGGATTATCCAAGTCATCTTCCATTTTTTCGGGGTGATGAAGGCCTCTTTTAGCGAGGTAGAAGTTGGCCCATTTGGCCAGCTCGGAGGACTCGTTCTCGTCGGTCCAGCCATCGATCATTTCGATGATGCGCGAGTCGTTGCTAAAGGCGCTTGCTTCGAGCAGTTTCAAGAATTGGATTTTGGAGAGGGTGCCGAGTCGTTTAGCGACCGAGAGGATTTGGGGTAGGCTGTCTCCCAGTTCGAAGAGCGATTCGATCGCTAGGAGCTGGGTCTCTTCGGGCTGTGTGGGGCTGAGGGCTTCAAAAATGTCTTTTTTGGCCTCTTTTTGGTCGCGGCGCGTCATGGAGATGAGCCAGCCGCGCAGCTTCCGTTCAAAATGGAGAGCATTGTCTTTTAAGTTGATCAAAATCGCATGGGAGTAGCTCGCTCGGATGGTGAGGGCGAGGAGAAGGACGACCAAAGTGAGGATCATTCCGAGCCAGCGGCTGCCTCCTGAAAGAGCCAAGAGCATGAGGGAGCTGAGGAGCATGCCGATCGGCTCGAAAAAGGAGTCATTGATGATCCGCACTTTCGATTTGAGCTTCGTCGGGACGGCGTTCGAGAGGAGATTGAAGCAGTTGTCCTCCACGGTGAAGAGAATGCCATCGACAGCCACGAGACCCAAAATAGCTAGACTCATCGCGTCTTGGAAGACCCAACCCGAATAGACCCCGGCAAAAAAGAGGGGCGTGATGAGGATCGCATTATGGAGCCCCAGTCTTCGGACAAAGCGGCCGTAGAAGAAGAGGCCGAAGACGAGGTTGCAAAGGGAGATGAGGGCGCGGCATTTTCCCAAGAATTCGGCGATTTGCCCTTCGGCCATCCCCACTGCGCCATGGTGGAAGTAGCGGCCAAATGACTCCATGTAGTTGAACTCGGTCACCGTGATCAGGAGCTGGACGAAGAGGCTCAAGAGGAGCAAGAGGATGGCGAAGCGGGAGCGGACGATCAGTTGGACGACCGAGGCGAACGAGTCGCGGTTGCCCGAGAAAACTCCCTCTACCGTATCGTCGTGGACCGCCTTCGCCTTATGGGCGATTCCCCGCGCCTCGAAGCAAGCCCCTACCAAGGAGAGGGCTGAGCCGAGCAAGAGCCCTGTGAAGCCGACCCAGTCGAGCAGCAGGTTGATCGCTGTCCCCGATACGATGGTGCCGAAGAAGTAGGCGCCGCTGTAGATCGAGTAGACCCTTTTGGCGTCCTGCAGGTCGTGATACTGATCGGTGAAGGTCCAGGAGCAGGCGATCATCACGGCGAAGAACATGCGGGAGGCGATTTTGAGGGCGTAGAAGAACCAAACCGGCGGCGCTGTCCCGACGAAGAAGGCGGCTCCTACGCAGATGCAAGCGCCGAGCCCGAGGGCGGTCATCAAGATCCGGTAGGGGCTGGTGATGCGGAGGCTATAGAGGACGAGGGAAGAGACGGCGATCATGCCGAGGGAGATCGAGAGGTAGACCGTAGGGAGAGAGTCGGCCCCGATTTTCTCTAAAAATAGGCCGTCGCTGAGAGTGTCCAAGCAGGAGCTGCCGAAGGCCCAGAGGATCGCCAGTCGGGCAAATCGAAGGGCATGTGCTTCTTCGCCGGGGTAAAGACCAAATGCTTTCCGAAATAGCTGAATCAAAAAAAGTTTCCTCTCCCTATGAATACCCCTTTATTGTACGGCACGGGGGATTTTTATCGATGCGAAAAAAGCGATTTTTTTCTATTTTGGAATGTATGAAAATCTCAGAGACCCGTTTGGGTTTTATCGGCTTCGGCCATCTCGCCCCGGTGCTCTGCCGCGCGATCGATCGCGCCAAGCTCATCCCTCGCTCGCAGATCCTCTTTCACCGGCGCGATCCAGAAAAAATGAAGAAGAACGAGCAGGAGTTTGGGATGACCGCGACGAGCCTCGAAACTCTTGTCCGGCAAAGCGATCTCCTCATGATCTGCGTCCGCCCCCATCAGGTGACGGGGATTCTTCAGGCCTTGGCCCGCCTACAGCCCAAACAGATCATCACAGTCGCCTCGGGTCTAAAAATCCCTTACTATCAAACCCATCTTGGAACTCACATCCCTCTCTTGCGCGCCATGCCCAACATCGCTTCGGCTGTCGGCGAGGGGATGACCCTCTTCACCTACGGGCCCGATGTCTCGTCGGAATTTCGGAGCCTGACCCACCTCCTTTTTTCGTGTATGGGAGAGGTGATCGAAGTGGCTGAAGAGACGATGGATCTGGGGACCGCCATGTCTGGCTCAGGGCCTGGATTTGTCTTTCGCCTCATCGAGGCGATGGCCCGCGCCGGAGAAAAGGGGGGCATCCCGTACGCCAAAGCGCTCAAAATGGCTGCGCAGACTTTTGTCGGCGCCGGGCGGCTCATCCTCAAAGGAGGCCAAATCGAAGAGCTTCTGCAACAAATCGCCACGCCCAATGGCGTCACCGAAGCGGGATTGAAAGAGATGAGTGCGCTCCACATCGATGCCAATTTTCAATCCGTCATTGAGGCTTCTGCCAAGCGTTCCAGAGAACTTGCTTAAAACAACTTTTCCGTGTAGAAATGATAGGATCTTTATGGAAAAGAGAAAGCTCGTCATTATTGGTTCCGGCCCGGCTGCTCACACCGCTGCGATTTATGCAGCGCGCGCCAACCTCCATCCGCTCCTATTCGAAGGATTTCTCGCAGGTCCTTCTGGCGGGCAATTGATGACGACCACCGAAGTGGAAAACTATCCGGGATTCCCCCACGGAATTTTAGGCCCCGAACTGATGATGAACTTCCGCGCGCAGTCAGAGCGATTCGAAACGAAGATTCTCACCGAAGATGTTGCAGCGGTCGATTTGTCGCGGCGTCCCTTTCTCATCAAAGGGGCGAACACGCAAGTGCAGGCAGAGGCCCTCATCATCGCAACGGGGGCCACTGCAAAGCGCTTGGAAATCGAAGGGGCGGGCGATGGGGAATTTTGGCAAAAGGGTGTGACCGCCTGCGCCGTGTGCGATGGAGCGGCTCCGATCTTTCGCAATCGCCCTCTCTTTGTGATCGGCGGCGGCGATAGCGCAGTGGAAGAAGCTGTGTTTCTCACCAAATACGGAAGTCGCGTTTATCTCGTCCATCGGCGCGACACATTGCGCGCTTCCAAAATCATGGCCGAGCGGGCGCTGAAGCATCCGAAAATCGAGATCCTTTGGAACAGCGCCATCGAAAAGATTGCGGGCGATCAGATCGTCCGGCGCGTGCGGATCAAGAATCTCGTCACAGGGGCCACCGAAGAGCGGGATGCGGCGGGCGTATTTTTCGCCATTGGCCATCAGCCGAACACCTCCTTTTTGCAGGGGCAAATCGAAACCAATCCCGTCGGATATATCGTCGTTCAGCCCGGATCGACACGCACCTCCGTCGAGGGGGTCTTTGCTGCGGGCGATGTGCAAGATCCGATCTATCGCCAAGCGGTGACGGCTGCAGGGACCGGATGCATGGCCGCGCTCGATGCCGAACGATGGCTCAACGAAATGGGATTCGAATGAGAAAGTGGTTATTTGCTCTCTGGCCTCTCTTCGCCTCGACCCTTGAGGTGCAGCCTTGGTTTGGCGATTGTTTAGAGTTTCACTTTCTCGGCAGCTATGCCTATAGCTTCTTCAACAAAGTGCAAAGCGGCATTCCCCAACTCACCAGTACCTTTCAGTCTCATGTCGGATATATGGGGCTCGATTTTTCTCCCACGCCCGAATGGAGTATCGACACCGATCTCCAAGTGGCTGGGACGACCAAAGAGGATTTCAATTTCCGCAGCGTCGCTCTTCAAGCGCGCTATTTGTGGCTCGATGACATCATCGGCGACCGCGTCAGTTTTGCCACGGGTGCCAGTGCGCGCTTCACCAATACCGCCAGCTTACGCGATGTGAGTTGCCCCTATCACGCCAATGGGGATTTTGAGCTCAACTTTTCGATTGGTAAAGAGTTCGATGCCTCTGACTGCTGGGCCTGGCGCCTCTGGGGCTTCGGCTGCGTCGGCCACGGCACAAAGGGATCTCCCTGGGTGCGGGCGATTGCCGCCATTGAGACCAATTACGACGATCAGCACAAGTTTGGTCTCTTTGCTGAAGGGAGCAATGGCTATGGTGGCCACAGGCGCGTCTTTATCGACGATTTTGATGGTTACGGGAAAATCCGGCAAAAATCGATCGATATCGGCGGTCGTTATGGATATCGGCTCGGTGTTTGGGGCACGCTCCGCTTTGAATACCTCCGGCGTGTCTTGGCCAAGTCCTGTCCCCAACAAGTCAATAGCTTCGTCTTCAGCTATCTCCTTCCCTTCTCTTTTTAAGAAAGTTAATCACCACCCGCGAACAAAGTTCGCTAGAGCCCACAGAGAAGAAGAAAACAGGATTAAGAGGCCCCACATATGTGCATCCCAACAAATCAATGATGGAAAGGATAAAATGATGAGAATGATAGGGTAAGGAATAGTTTTGTAGCAGTATTTCATCACAACGATAAGAACGATAAAAAAAGCACTCCTTTCTTCTTCTCTGTGAGCTCTGGGAGCTCTAGCAAGCCTTGCTTGCGGGTGGTTTATATTTCTTTGTTAGGCCCAGAGGGCGACGGCGGTGGCGTGAGAGGCCGAGTGGCTGATCGAGACAAGGAGGCGCGGATGGCTAAACCGCTGTTTTGCCGCTTCAGTGAGATGCGCCTCGGGCTTCCCATGCTCATCGCCTAGGACTTCCAAATCGTGCCAAGCGAGTTCAGCGCCAAACCCCGTTCCCAATGCCTTGGCGATCGCCTCCTTCGCGGCGAAGCGCCCCGCAAAGTGAGGGACAGGGTCTTTGAAGCGGTAGCAGTAATCTTGCTCCCGCTGCGTAAAGAGGCGATTGAGAAAATGTTGCCCGTGCCGCTCGATGCTTTGGCGAACTCGCTCAATCTCGATAATATCGGTGCCCAGGCCTCGGGGACTATTGTCCTTCATCGTCGTAGGAATGATATCCCCCCTCTTCGTCTTGTGCGTTGCAGAAGATCATTCGGCCCGACGTCGTGTGTTTGACCGACAGAACTTTGGCCTCGATAATCTCGCCAATATACTCACCGCCCCCATTCACGACCACCATGGTTCCATCTTCCAAGTAACCCACGCCTTGGCGCGGCTCCTTTCCATAGCGCTGGATCTTAATTTTGATGTGCTCGCCCGCTTGCATGAGCGGTTTGAGCGCATTCGACAGTGTGTGGAGATTGATGACCCGTACTCCCTCAATCGCAGCCATTTGGACGCGGCTGATATCGGCAGTGATAATATTGGCATCGAGCAGGCGGGCGAGACGGACCATCTTGCTCATCGGATCTTTGATATCGGGGAAATCGGTGTCGTTGTAGCGGAGCTCTAGTCCGGGAAGCGACTCGAGTTTTTTGAGCACGTCTAAGGAACGCTTTGCCTTATGGCGCATCGCTTCGTCGGCCGTTTCTGCTTGGATGTAGAGCTCTTTGACAAGGAAGCGGGGGAGGATCAAATGGTGATCGACAATGCCCGATCCCGCCAGATCGAGAATCCTGGCATCGGAGAGAATCGAGCCGTCGATGAGGAGATCCTTTTTCTTGTGCGCCAAGGCTGTAAAGCGGACAAAAGGAATGCTGACATAGAGTTCGTCCGAGGAGCGGAGCGTCATGAGCGTACCCAAGTAGACGCCAAACAAAAACAGCGCGATTTTCACCACTTCGAGCACTTGGGGTTGGACGACGAGAGAGGCCGCGCTGATATCCAGAATGGCCGAAAGGACCAGCACCAGCGCCTGTCCCATCAGATAGCCGACTAAAAGACCGATGATCGCGATATTGAAAGCGCGTAGATTGAACCGCTTGAACAAAAGATCGAAGCCGATCAATCCCACTCCGAGCAGCGCTCCCAACCCCAGTCCCATCGCCAAATGAGTTCCCGTATAGCCATTCGGCCCTGAGACCATGTAGGTGGTCATGAAGACAATGCTGAGAATCACAAAGAGGGTGCGTGTAAAAGCTAAAGCGAGATTCATTCCAGAAACTCCATATAGAGGCAAGCCGATTGTATTCGCCCTGAAGGATTTTTGTCGACAAAGTTAAGAAAATTTTGCTATCATGTTCTCCATGAAACATCGCGGTTGGATTGCCCTGTCGGGTTTGATTTGGTTTGCCATTGGCGCCTCCCTTCTATCAAAAGGGCTTCGCCTCCTCTCGGAGGCCACCGTTCAACCGACCTCTCTCTGCCATCGGATGGCGGCCACTTTTGGCACGCCTCAAAAAGCCGCTACCTTTTTGATTGCCCTCGCTGTTTTCATCGGCTATCTCAAGGGACGCTTTGTCTTAATCAAAACCGTCCGTCGCGTCGTCTCTCACATCGCTGCGCTCCCTCTTCCGATCCGTTTCACAAATGCCTATCGCCGTTCCTATTGGATCCTCCTGGCATCGATGTTCACGCTCGGCATCACCTTCCGCTTCCTCCCCCTTCCCATCGACATTCGAGGAGCGATCGACATTGCCATCGGCTCCGCCCTCATCCAAGGCGCGCTCCTTTATTTTCGTTCTATTTATGATATCCGCTTCCCCGCGAAATCTCCCTAGCGCGATACAGTTGCTCCATCAAAATCAGCCGCGTCATCTGGTGCGTGAATGTCAGTGGTGACAAACTCCAAACAAACCGCGCTGCTTGCAGGATCTCTTTGCTTAACCCTTCCGCCTCTCCAATCACAAAATTCAACCTTGGCCCCCACCCTTCTACCTTTTGGCTCAGCGCCTCGCTGCTCAATAGCGCTCCCTGTGGATCCAAAGCAACGAACGACTCCGCCAATGCCCACGTACGCAGCTGCGCATCGTCCTTGGCCAGCCGCCACTCCACCGTCCATTGCCCCTTCAACCGCTTTTCATACTCGGCTAGCGCCAATGCCAACCACTCCTCTTTGCAACGACCCACTGTGAAAACTTTGACTTTAAACACGATTTTCCTCTATCAAAGATGCATATGATATCTCTTGCCGTTTTTTATTGGGATCCCCAACCTGAACTCTTTCGTCTTCCCATTGTCCACTGGCCTATTCTCTGGTATGGCGTTCTTTTTGCCCTGGGCTTTATTCTCGGCTTTCCGATCTTTGTCAGCCTTCTCACCCGCTTTCTCGGTCCTGGCCAAAAGCGAACCGCCACTCAGATCGCCGACCGCCTCACCATCTATATGATCCTCGGCACCGTCATCGGCGCCCGTCTCGGTCACTTCCTCTTTTATGAAAGACCCTCCGCCTACCTCACGCGTCCTTGGGAACTCTTCTGCACTTGGCAAGGAGGGCTTGCCAGTCATGGCGCCCTTATCGGCATCCTCATCGCCCTCTTCCTCTTCAACCGTCGCCTCTCCCTCCCCAACCTCACCTGGATCCGCCTCCTCGACTTCATCGCCGTCCCCACAGCCCTCGCCGCCTGCTGCATTCGCATCGGCAATTTCGTCAATCAGGAGATCCTCGGCACGCCCACCACTCTTCCCTGGGCCGTCATCTTCGGCCATCCCGCCGACCACTCCTTCCCTACGCCCCGCCACCCCGTCCAACTCTACGAGGCGCTCTTCTACCTTCTCACCTTCCTCCTCCTCTACCGCCTCTCCTTCAAATCCTCCTTCCTCCGCGCCGAAGGCAAACTCGTCGGCCTCTTCCTCATCCTCACCTTCGGCTTTCGCTTTCTCGTCGAATTCCTCAAGGTCGAGCAAAGCCACGTCTGGAACTCGTCTCTCACCATGGGTCAACTCCTCAGCCTCCCCGCCATTTTGCTAGGATTGGTGTTCTATTGGAGAGCGGGGAAGAAATAGATAGATGAGTCTTCGAAATCCGATAGGATGTTTTCCGGCAGAGGTCTATCGAAATCTTTGGCAACCTTGATTTTCCCTTTCAGAGCGCCGGGGCGCCGTTTTGGCTTTTTCTCGACGGGAGTTGGCTTAGAAGGGATATCCATCTTCAACAACTAAATAAAAAAGCGGAAGGTGAGAAAGGCTCCCCATTGGCTGATGTCCCTTTCGGGCTCCTTCAGGCCACTCGATGATCCGAGAGGGAAGAATCGATAGTAAGGGGCAAATTCGAGCCAGTAATTTTTGGCATATCTATAGGCGAAGGGAAGCTGCGCCTCTACGCCGACTCTGTTTGTCAGCGTCCAAGCAGCCCCAGATAAACTTTCAACCTTGAGATACTGGTTGAAAGTGGGAAGGCAGTCGACCTGTAGGCCGAAGGTCCAATTAGGCCAGGTATAGTGCGTTTCGAAACCGACAATGGCATAATAGATGGTGTATTTCAGATCGATGGGAGCGATAGAAGCATATCCTGTCCGATCGTCAAAGAGAAAATCAAATCCGAGACCTGCATAGGGCGTGATCGTCCAATTCTTTACACCCGTAATGCAATAGCCCCCGACAAATTCTGAATAGGATTCTTGAAAGCTCGAGTCGTTGACTGAGCTGGATAGGGGACCAATATTGTAGTAAGAGCGCGCTTGGCCAAAAAAGGAATCGGGTACTTGATAGGAGACTTTACCCAGGACGCCGCCAGCGCTTCCCGAAAAGGTAGGAGGCGAGGAAAACGAGATCCAGGTGTAGCTCCCTCCAATCCCAAATGACCACCCTTGAGGCTTATTCATCTCTTGCGGCTTGTTCACAGCAGGCTGGGGCGCCGGCGCTCCTCTCTTGGCGGCTGCAGAGGCAGCGCTTATTAAAATTAAAAACAGCAACAATTTGTTGATCATAAACCTGCCTGGCGTAATTTTCTGATTGTTTCGTCCTGTTGCCGCAAATATTTGGGTGTCAGCCGATTGATATTGTAGAGAGGGGAGGGCAATGCGATGACGCTCACTGTATTAGACGCATAATTGGTCACATAAGCAAACTGCCCATTGGGCGATATAGTCATCCCCCCAGGAGAGAGTCCAACGCCTCCGATGATCGATCCGCTGATTGCATTGTTTTGAAGGTCGATGATGTTAACCGTCCCTTGAGCAGAAGTCAAATCGGTGAACCCGCCGCCATTATAAAGGGTGCTATAGTTCGAGACATAGGCAAAGGCGCCGTCGGGCGTAATGGCGATCGCTGCAGGCTGTATTCCAAGGGGGATTGTATCGACAATGGTATTGCTGCTGATATTGACCACGTTCACGGTCGTTCCTACGGGCGAAAAATTGTTGCTCCCGAAGTTGGTGACATAGGCATATGCGCCATTCGGCGTGATCGCGATGTCAAAAGGGCCAGAGAAACCGATGATCCCATTGACTTGTACGGAATTATCGCTGGTTCTGATGATGCTGATTGTGCCCGCGCCTAGATCTCCACTGGTATAATTGGCCACATACACAAAAGCGCCATCAGGCGTGATAGCCAGAGTCGCAGGCGCTAATCCCACGGTCAGCGGGGGGCCCACAATCGCATTCGTATTTAGATCCACCACTCTGACCGTTGTTCCATTGCCACTTCCCACACCGCCGCTAGCCCCATAGTTATTGACGTAGGCATGATTCCCATCCGGGGTTATGGCAAAGCCCGCCGGGCCATCGAAACCGCTGATCGTGCCGCTCACTGTGTTTGTGGCTAAATCGATCATCGTAACCGTTGAGCCACTGCTATTGGTTACATACGCTTTTGTTCCCGCGCCATTGATCGTGACTGTAAACGGTCCATTGAAGCTGCTGTCGTGAATGGTCTGTTGGAGCGTATTATAGAGGAGATTCAGCACGCTGACGCTATCTCCATTGGGGATGCCGTCATTATTATTATTCGCGACATAGGCAAAAAGACTGTTCGGAGTGACCGCGATCCCCGACGGAGTATCTCCTACCCCAATGGTGGCAATCACTGCATTCGATGCATCTGCTCCCAATAAAAGGGGAAGCGCCACCAGGCAGGCTCGTAACTTGTTCATCGGGATCCTAGTAAATTTTTTAAAGCAGCATATCCGATCGCCTTAAATCTAGGCAACTTTTGCCTTGACCCTTTTGGGGTGGGGGAGGATAATGGGGATCAAATATTTATTGGAGGGGATGTGAATTTTATTCATATTGCTGGCAATTTAGGGGCCGATCCAGAGGTCCGTTTCACCTCGAGCGGTAAAAAAGTAACGAGTATGAAAGTCGCCACCCGCTCAAGAAGGGGCGGCAAAGGCGAAGACATCACAATTTGGTGGCGGGTCACCGTTTGGGGCGACCAATTCGACAAAATGATCTCCTTCTTGAAAAAAGGCTCCGGCATCATGGTCTATGGCGATGTCCACAAGCCCGAAATCTTCACCGACAGAGAGGGCAAACCTCAGGTTTCCCTGGAAATTACGGCTGTCCACCTGGAATTTAGCCCCTTTGGGAAACCAGGAGGGGGGCCAGCAAACGGCCAAGAGGGTCAACCGGCTGGTGCCGCTACGGGCCCCGCAGCGCCCTTCGGTGCCCCGCAAGGCGAGGCGGCTGCCAATCCATATATGGGGTTCCCTGGCGCCAAGGCCGGAACCGTGCAGGGGAAAGGGGAGACCTTCGACGATGAGGTTCCCTTTTGAAGTTCTCCTTTTCTTCACGCCTAGAACCGGGCGCCGATCTGATCGTCCTTCCCTTTTGGGAAGGACCAAAAGAAGCTGCGTCGGTCGATCCATTTGAAGGAGTTGTAACTCCTTTTTTGAAGGACTTTTCCGGCAAGAATGGAGAGACAGTCCTTTGCTATCAGGGCAAAGAGCGGATTCTGCTGCTCGGATTAGGCAGGCAGGATAAGGCCACCGTGGAGGCTCTGCGGAGAGCCTATTCGAGCGCGGTGCGCGTTGCGCAGTCGAAAAAAGCGAAGCGATTGGCTTTGTTATTCCCAAAATGCAAACAGAAAGAGGACTTCTTAACGGGAATCGCCGAGGGAGTGCTATTGACCAACTACGCGTTTGGTTATAAGCATGACACAGTGAAAGAGGCGCCGATCGTTCTTCTGGAAGAAGTAGAGTTTGTAGGGATTGAGAAAAAGAATCTATTAGAGCGGCTCCAAGTGATTGCCGACGGCGTCCACTTCATCCGCGATCTCGTCAACCAAAACGCCGATGATAAAATCCCGGAGAAGTTGGCGGCGTTGGCGAAGAAATTGCACCCGAAAGTGAAGACGACAATCTTCGATAAGAAACGGCTCGAAAAAGAGAAGATGGGACTGATTTTGGCGGTGAATCGCGCATCGAGCGTCGATCCCTGTTTGATCGAGGCTTCCTATCGGGGAGATCCCCAATCGAAAGAACATATCGTGCTGGTGGGGAAGGGGATTACCTACGATACGGGAGGGCTGAGCTTAAAGCCGACGGACGGAATGCTGACGATGAAATGCGACATGGCAGGCGCTGCGACAGTGCTTGGCGCGGTGAAGACGGCTGCAGAACTGGGATTGAAGGTCAATGTGACGGCGCTCGCTCCAGTTACGGAAAACTGCATCGGTTCGAAAAGTTATAAGTTGGGCGATGTCTACCGCTCCTACTCGGGGAGAACGGTTGAAGTGAATAACACAGACGCCGAAGGGCGTTTGGTGCTGGCCGACGCACTCGCCTATGCCAAGGCGCATCTGAAGCCTACTTGCATGATCGATCTCGCGACGCTGACCGGCGCTGCGGTGGTCGCGTTGGGAGAGGACATTTCAGCTCTCTTTACAAGAGATGAAGAGTTGGCCGAAGAGTTATTGGCAGCCTCAGACAAAACCGATGAACAGATGTGCCGGTTACCTCTCTATTCCGACTACAAGGAAGCCTTTAAATCGGAGATCGCCGATACGGTCAATTCGGGAGGCCGCGAAGGGGGCGCCATCAAGGCAGCCCTATTCCTGGAAGAATTTGTCGGTGAGATCTCTTGGGCCCATCTCGATATCGCGGGCCCCGCCTATCTGTCTAAACCGAAATACTACCATCCTCACAAGGGGACCGGCTATGGCCTCCGGCTCCTCATCGATTTTCTCGAGAGTCGCTCTTCATGAAATTGTCTGTCCGCTCGCCGCAAAAATTAGTGGCCTTTTTACAGGGCCACCTCGGAAACTATTCAGGAAAAGCGATCCGCCGTTTGTTGGAGGCGAATCTCTGCCGCATCAATGGGCGGGTGGAGCGGTTCGGCTCGAAAGAGGTGCAAAGAGGCGATGCGGTAGAACTGGCCTCCCACTGGAAATCGGCCCTGCAAGTGCCCGTTTCAAAGATAGAGATCCTTTACGAAAATGAGGCCTTCAAAATCATCAACAAACCCGCTGACTGGGTCTGTACGGATATTCAGGCGCGCCGCTCCTTAGGCCCTCATCATTATCTGGTGCATCGCCTCGACAAAGACACCACCGGCTTGCTGATCGTGGCGAAGAGCCTTGTAGCGCGCGATGCGTTGATGGAGCTGTTTGAGCAGCGAGCCGTTCAGAAGCACTATTTGGCCCTCGTCGATGGCATCCCCTCGGAAAATGAGGGAGTGCGCCGCAGCCTGTTGGAGAAAAGAGGGGCCTATCAAGGGCAGACGATCTGGGGATCGGGTCAGAAGGGATTGACGGCGGTCACTCATTGGAAGAAATGGGCGGTGGGGCGTCAAGCGGCTTTGCTCCTTTGCGAACCGGTGACGGGAAGAACGCATCAGATCCGCGTCCACCTGAGCGAAATGGGACACCCGATTCTCGTCGATCGGCAATACGCAAAGACCTTTCGCTGCTCTCTATTTATCCAACGCCCTCTTTTGCACGCCTATCGGCTGCAGTTTGTCTTTCAGGGAGAAGAGATCGACGTGAGAGCGCCGCTATTTATCGATATCTGTGAAGCTCTGCGCGGGTGTGGCATCGAGATGGGACAACTTCGTGAGCTTTTTGCTAAAGAAGAGCATCAAAATCGCCGGGATCAACGCCATGGCGACGAAGAGGCTAAAGAAGTTGAAGAGGCTTCCCATCCGGTTCATGAATCCCGCCAGTAAGCCCCCATTGTAGAAGGCGAGTCCGACGCAGGCATACCAGAGGCCAATCCCCAGACCAGTGAAGCGGGGCGGCGCCAAGCGACTCACCATGGAAAGGCCGATGGGAGCGAGAAGCATCTCTCCGATCGCCATCAAAAAGTAAGCGCCCACCAAATATCCCGAAGAGACATCCGCTGTCGTCGCGTCGGAAGCGATCGGCGCTGCGCCGATCATCATCACAAAAAAGCAGGCCGCCATGAAGAAGAGGCTGAAGGATGTTTTTAGCGCGGGAGATGGATCTCTTTTCTTTTTCTGTAGCTTGGCGTAGAGCCAGGCCAGAAGGGGAGCCAACAGGATCAGGAAAAAGCTCTCGCTCGAGAGAAAAACCCCTTCGGGGATCGAGAAGCCGCCGATTTGTTTGTTCATGTAGTCATGGGCGAAGATCGCCATGGAAGAAAAGGCCTGGTTATAGGCGATCCAAAAGAGGATCGAGATCGCGCAAAAGATCCCAATCACCAAGATCCGCTTCTTCTCCAGCGGAGTGAGGGCGCGATGCGCCGCGCGGGTCTCTTTTTGCATCGATTTCAGCGCCTGATAGGTCTCTTTATGATTCCGCAGATAGATGGTCAGAGGGATCAATCCCAAAATCTGAACAAATCCAGCCACAGTGAAGGCCATTTGCCAGTTGATCACTTTGGCGATCGTTCCCAAGGAGGCCAAAGCGAGAAAGACCCCCACGTTGATCGAAGCGTAGTAGATCGAAAAGCCCGCCTCGCGCAAATCGGCCTTATGGCGATAGGTATATCCCAGCACGGTCAAAATGCTCGGTGTAAAGATCCCATAGCCGCACGCGACAATCACCAAAGCGGCGTAGAGCAGATGCGGGCTGCCTGTCGCTAAGAGAAAGCAGCCCACCGCGTTGATCAGAGCGCCTAAAAAGAGAGGGGATTGGTAATTCCATCGATCGGCCACCCAGCCGCCCAGCAGCGGAAGGAAGGCAGAACAGCCGCTGAAGATCCCATAAATGTGGGTGGCTTTCTCGTTGGGAAGTTGGTAAAATTCGATCAGATACAAAACGAGAAGAGAGCTCACTCCGTAGAAGGCGAACCGCTCGCAAAGCTCGGTCAACGCTAAGATCCAGAGTTCTTTCGGGTGTTTCGAAGCCATAGGCCCTATGTATAAGAAGGTCCCATTCCCCGCAAGCGTATTGATCGTCAAAACCTCTTCATTGGGAGATATCATCCAGGCGTTCAATGTCCTAGATGATCTCCATCACCGCTTCCCCGGCATCGCCGTCGACTGGGCCGTTGAAGCGCCTTTCTATTCCGTAGTCGCCGCCCATCCCCTCGTTCGCCGCGCCATTCCTCGCAACGATCTGCGCGCTTTACGCCGCGAGCGCTACGATCTCCTTTTCGACCTCCAAGCGAACTGCAAATCGGGCCTTGTCACCTTCCTCGCCCGCGCGCAGGTGAAAGTGGGCTACGCGTTCCAATCGGTGCGCGAATGGCCCAACATCCTGGCTACCCACGTTCGTTTTGCGGTCTCTAAGGAACAAAACATCCGCCTCTACTACCTCGAATTGCTCGCCCGCTATTTTGGAACCCCGGCGAAAACCGAGATTTCAGGCCTTCGCTTCCGCATCTCTTCCTCTGAACAAGAGCAGATCGCCCAGATTGTCCAGCGCGCCTCTTCGTCTTACCGCATCATGGTTTGTCCCGGCTCGAAGTGGGTCAATAAGCGACTCAACCTCGAGACGCTCATCGCTTTTTTACAAAAAATTGAGGCCGCCTCTTTTCTCTTGGTTTGGGGCGATGCGGAAGAAAAAGCGCTCTGCGAGCAAATCCAACGGCGCGTGCCCGGCAGTTTTCTCGTCGATAAACTGCCGATCCCCGTTTGGCAAAATCTGATGCATGAGGTCTCTCTCCTCATCGCCGTCGACTCGAGCGCTCTTCACCTCTGCGGCACCACCTCGACGCCCACTTTAAGCCTCTTTGGCCCCACCTCGCCCGCCGTTTTCAAGCCCATGGGCCCGCGCCACTTGGCTCTCCAAGGTCCCTGCCCCTATCGCCAAACTTTCCAGAAACAGTGTCCACGCCTCCGCACCTGTCCCACCGGCGCCTGCATCAAGTCTCTCACGCCCGAAGAGCTGTTTGCAGTTTATCAAAGTCAACGTGCGCCTCGACGACCTTGATCGCCTCTTGGACCTTCGCCGTATCCTCTTTCCGGATTTTCGCGGTGTGACTATTGATCATTTTCATTGCCACAAAGCTGCTGACGGGAGCGTAGAGCATGGG
>CAYNWC010000009.1:0-16099 GCA_964400805.1 uncultured bacterium
TTGAATTTAATATTTTTTGGTTCCATAGTTCTCCTTAAATTATTCCTCTACGATTGCGATGATGTCGTCAGCCTTTAAAATCATGTATTCCTCGTCATTGAGCGTTACCTCTTGGCCTGAGTATTTGTCCATGAGGATTACATCGCCCACTTTGACAGAGGGTGGCAGTACTTTGCCATCATCGAGCCGTTTTCCAGGCCCTACGGCGAAGACTCTTGCCGTTTCTTGTTTTTTCTTTGCAGAATCAGGAAGGATAATCCCCCCTTTCAACGTCTCTTGCGCTTCCAGTCTCTGGACGAGAACGCGGTTGCCGAGGGGCTTTAAAGTGATTTTTTTGGCAGCTTGTTGGGCCATAAATGATCTCCTATGCGGTGACAGATTTTTAAATCTATTAAGGACTATAACGGACTATGCGATTATTTGCAATACGATTTAGCACAATATTGTCAGGATTGCTAATCCTGGCGCTTCCCTCGGATGGTGAATGTATGAACTCATTGAAAACTAGCAACTTAAAATCTGAAAATAGAACCCTTCCCAAGGCGCGAAAAGAGGTCCCTCTCGAGAGCTGTTGGAACGTCGAGGCGCTCTATCTCAGTCCCGACGCCTGGAAGGAAGAGCTCAGCCAGGCCCAGGGGAGCGGGAAGGCCCCCAAATGGCCCCATCTCTCTACCTATCGCGGCCGCCTCCATGAGCCCAAAGCGGTGGCCCAGCTCTTCGACTCCTACCTCTCGCTCCAGCGGCAGCTCGAAAAGCTCCATACCTATGCGCACCTGCGCCTCGATGAAGATCTTGGCAACGACACCTTTAAAAGCGACTTTGGCCTCATCTCCACCCTCATCCATGAGTTCAGCCTTGAGACCTCTTGGATCGAACCTGAATTTCTCTCCTTAAACGAAGAGCGATTTCGGCAGCTCACTGCCGACGCGGCGCTGGAGCCCTATCGTTTCCATCTCGAAAAGATCGGCCGCATGCGTCCTCACACCCTCTCTCCTGAACAAGAAGAGCTCATCGCCCTCAGTGGCAAAGCGCTCGACACCTCCTATCGCGCCTTTGGGGCTCTCAACAATGCCGATCTCACCTTCACTCCCGCCGTCGATGCGAAAGGGCAAGAGCATCCTCTGTCCAATGGAACATTTCTCTCCTATCTCCGGAGCCCCGACCGCGCCTTGCGTAAGTCTGCCTATGAAAATCTCCATCGCGGCTTTGAGGCCTATGCCAACACACTTTGTGAGCTCATTCAGGGACAAGTGCAGAGCCATCTCTTCGTGGCCCGCGCCCGCAAATTTGACACGTGCCTGCAAGCCGCTCTCTTTCCCCACCAAATCGATCGCGCCGTCTATGAGAACCTCATTGCCGCCGTGCGCGCTCGCCTGCCCCTTCTTCACGAATACGTCGCTCTGCGCAAGAAAGCGCTCAAACTTCACCACATCCATATGTACGATCTCTATGTCCCTCTCACCGAAGAGAGCGCCTCCCAGATGACCTACGAAGAGGCGCGCCAAGCCGTTGTCGCCTCCGTCGCTCCTCTGGGCACTGCCTACCAAGCCTCCCTCAAAAAAGGGCTCCTCGAAGATCGTTGGGTCGATGTCTATGAGAACATGCGCAAGCGCTCAGGTGCCTATTCCTCCGGTTGCTATGACAGCATGCCCTACATCCTCATGAACTATCACGGCACCCTCAACGATGTCCTCACCCTGGCTCACGAAGCGGGCCACAGCATGCACAGCCTTCTCAGCCGCACCCATCAGCCCTATATCTATTCGCAATACCCCATCTTCGTCGCTGAGGTGGCTTCCACCTTCAACGAGCAGCTCCTTCTCAAGCATCTGCGCGGCCAAGTGAAGTCGAAGAAGGATGAAGTGTTCCTCACGAACTATCAGATTGAAGGGATCCGCGGCACCATTTTCCGCCAAACTCTCTTTGCCGAATTCGAACTCCAGCTTCATAAATGGGCTGAAGAAGGAGTGCCTCTCACCCCTTCTCTCCTGAAGAAGCACTATGTCCAGCTCAATCGAGACTACTATGGGCCTGACATCGTCCTCGATCCCGAGTTAGAGATTGAGTGGGCGCGCATTCCCCATTTCTATTACAACTTCTATGTCTATCAATACGCGACGGGTCTTAGCGCAGCTCTCGCCTTGTTCCAGAAGGCGATGGGCGACGAAGGGGCGAAGGAGCGATACATCCAGTTCCTTTCCTCTGGCGGCAGTGAATATCCGATCGATCTGTTGAAAGGCGCTGGGGTCGACATGACGCGGCCCGATGCTGTCAACGCGGCGATGGATTACTTCGAGAAGATGTTGGGGGATTTGAAGAAGGGACTTTCGCTCTAAAAGAGAGATAAAGGCATTTTTTCTCTCTCTTATCATTCTCATCATTTTATCCTTTCCATCATTGATTTGCTGGGATGCACACGCGTGAGGCCTCCAGCCAGGTTAATGATAGGAAGGATAAAATGATGAGAATGATGGAAGTTTTAATAAGAGGGGCTTTCTCTCTGTTCATCTTTTCCCCTTGTAAAATAATTTTAATTGCGCTATGACGTACATCTGCCCAGTCACTGGATTCGGATGCAGAAACAAAACAGAGCCAAAGCCTTCTTCGTCGTCCTCAATGATAAAGGACTCCACACCCGCCCTTCAACAGAGCTGGTGAAGTGCGCTGCCCATTTTGACTCCCAAGTCCACCTCAGCTACCGGAACTATGTCGTCAATGCCAAGTCCATTTTGGGCATCCTCATGCTCGCCGCGGAAAGGGGAGCGAAAGTGGCCGTCGAGGCGATCGGCGCCGACGCCGATGCCGCAGTCAATGCGATCGTCAAGCTGGCGAAAAATCGCTTCAATATCAAGTATTAGTCGTTCCGTCGGGATAGCCGATGATGAGGCGATTGACCAGGTTGAAGAAAAAGCCGGTGTCAATGACGCCGGGGATGCGGCGGAGGGCATCGTGCGCCTGTTCAGGGGAAGGGGGCGGCGATTCGAATTGGATGTCAAAGAGGAGGTTGCCGTTTTCGGTGAGGTAGAGAGTCCCGTCGGGGTTTTGCCTCCAGCGCCCCTCGAAGCCGAGAGCTTCGATCTTGCTGCGGGTGGCGGGGGAACCATAGAAGAGGATTTCTACGGGAAGCTTGCCGCGGCCGAGAGCGGAGACGAGCTTGGAGTCGTCGACGATAATGAGCACTTGGGAGCTGGAACTGGCGAGGATCTTTTCTCTTAAGAGGGCGCCGCCGCCGCCTTTGATCATCCTTTTCTTGGAGTCGATCTCATCGGCGCCGTCGACGGTGATGTCGATGCGGGGAACGGCGTTGATGTCGAGCACCTCGATGCCGCCCCGCTGCGCCAGCTCCGCAGAGGCGCGCGAGCTGGAGACGGCCTGGATCCGCAGGCCACTGCGGCAGCTTTCAATGAGGCTTTGGATAAAGTAGGCGGAGGTGGAGCCAGAACCGAGCCCGACAATCATGCCGCTTTGGATCGATTCAACCGCTTTGCGGCCTGCGGCCTTTTTTGCTTCGCTCATGAGGGTGAGTATAAACAACTGGACCTTAAAATCAAAATTTTATATATTAAAGGATCCGTTATGGAGGCGCCAATGGCAGTTGTAGAAAAGGAACGAACGAGATTTAGAGAAAGACCCTTAGCCCCTGAGAGTTTGAAGACGCGCCGCGCGCGGGAAAAACTCATGAGACAATGGGAATCGGAAAAAGAGCAAATCAATCCCGTCGCCCTGAAGGAAACGGTCGATAAAATCCACAAGTGGATCGCCGACAATGCCAAGCACCGGGTGGCGATCGAAGAAAAGAGCATCCGCCTCTTCAACCAGAATGAAAATGCCGCCGCGATCAGCAAGAAGGTGCAGCTCTTTGCCGAAAAACTAAAAGTGGACATGCAGCAGTTTTTCCGCTAAACTAACCCTCCATGAAAAATGTCATTGACGCTCTTGCGGAACGGGGCTTCATCGAACAGATGACCCATCCCGAGCTGCGCGAAAAAGTCACTCATCCCATCAAGCTCTACGTCGGTTTTGACCCCACATCGGATAGCCTTCATTTGGGCAATTTGGTGGGGATTATGGGATTGGCTTGGTTTCAGAGATTTGGCCATACGCCGATCTGTTTATTGGGAGGAGCAACCGGCTTGATCGGCGACCCTTCTGGCAAGAGCGCAGAGCGAAATTTGCTCGACGCGGCGACGTTGGCGGGGAATGTGGGGAGCCTCGAGGCTTTTTTTCATAAAATTCTCCATTTTCCTCAGGGACCAAAACCGCTGATCTTGAACAATCACGATTGGTTGGGAGCGTTCACATTGGTCGATTTCCTGCGCGATGTGGGGAAGCATTTCCGCATTGGCCCCATGATCGCCAAAGAGATGGTCCGCACGCGCTTGCAATCAGAAGAGGGGATGAGCTTCACTGAATTCAGCTATCAGATTCTGCAGAGCTATGATTTCTGCTACCTGTATCGAAAATATGGAGTGACCTTGCAGATCGGCGGCAGCGATCAGTGGGGGAATATCACCGCAGGCACCGAACTGAACCGGAAGCTGGGTGGAGACACGCTCTACGGCTTGACATTTCCGTTATTGACCCGCAGTGACGGGAAGAAATTTGGCAAGACGGAAGAGGGAGCCATTTGGCTCTCGAGTGAGAAGCTGAGCCCTTACCAGTTTTATCAATATCTCATCCGGGTCTCCGATGCCGATGTGATTAAGTTGTTGAAGATGCTCACGTTTTTAGAGATGGTAGTTATCCGTAAGATCGAAGCGGGCATGCATGTCCCGAACAGCGCGCAGAAGCGACTCGCCGCAGAGGTGACCCGCTTTGTCCATGGAGAAGAAGGATTGGAAGCCGCATTGCGCGTCACGGAAGGGATGGCGCCGGGAAGCGAGGCGCAATTGAATGCAGCCGTTTTGAAAGAACTCGCAGCCGACATGCCCTCCGCCGAATTGCGAATGGAAGAGGTCGTTGGACAAAAATATGTCGATCTGGCCGTCCGCGTGGGCCTTTTGCCGAGTAAATCGGAAGGGACGAAGTTAATTAAAAATGGCGGCGCCTACCTCAATAACGAACGGATTTCTGAGATCTCTTTGACCATTGCGAATTCCGATCTCATCGACGGTTCTTACCTTCTCTTTAGCGCCGGCAAAAAAAAGCGACTTCTGATCAAAATTAAAAATTGATTTGAAAAATAATCGGTAATCGCTATTTTGAACTCGTGAACCCCTTTATATCGAGCACCTAAGGTTGCAGGTGAAGGAGTAATTTTTGGGCCCGGTTCACATAAGGTCCAAAAAAGGAGACAAACAGCTTGTCTGAACATGTAAAAGATCCGCAAAGTAAACAAGGGAGCCTGGATATGTCCACGATCACCAAGAAAAAGCTCATCCAAACGATTTCATCGAGTAAGGGGCTGCATCCGAATGACGTTCGCAATGTGATCCAAGCTTTCCTCGATGCCATGACTGATACGCTCTCTCAAGGCGATCGTCTCGAATTCCGCGACTTCGGCGTTTTTGAAGTGGTAGAAAGAAAGCAAAAGATCGGCCGCAATCCGAAGAATGCAGCCGTGCCTATCGTCATCCCGGCCCGCAAAGCGGTGAAATTTACTCCGGGTAAGAAAATGCGCAAACTGATTGAATAGTTCCCATGGAACTGTTCAAAGACGTTCATTCAAGCTGTGAGGCTGAATCGAATCAGCCTCTGCGCACCGGAACTTCGCTCGGACTCATTCGGGAGGTCCGCGCCTTTGGCCCTCAAGCTTTTCCTCTGAGCGATCTCAACCGCTTCGGCATCTATGGAACTGCAGAAGAAGGGTGGGTTCGAACTTTTGCATTGCCCGAGGTATGGTTCCATCTCCAGACCGAGCGTCAGGAGGCTCTCTCTCGTCTTGCCCTTCGCTTTGTCGGGCTGAAGCCAGAAACGCCCCTGGCCTTCGTCTTCTATGTCCAGGCGCAAACGTGCCAAATCGGCAACCAAACTCTCAAGCCGAAAAGCCTGCAGCGGTTTCAGGGAGAGGCCTCCGCGGCCCTTTTTGAAGGTAAATTAAAAATTGAGAGTTCTCAGATCCACAAAACGCAAGTGATCCCTTTAGCAGGGGAGGGGTGTTTTTGGAATGCGGATTTTCTCCTAGCCTTCGAGCTTCACCCCTGGGAATCCCAAGTCAACTTTGTAATAAAAAATTAATAACCACCCGCGAACAGGGTTCGCTAGAGCTCACAGAGCCCACAGAGGGAATGGAAGCCTCGCGCTCCCCGTAGAAATTAAATTTCTAGGGTCTGTTTATACTGCGCGTATTGCCCTTCGAGGTGGTTTAGATTTACTTGATGCTGACCGCGGACTCGCGCCATCTGGTCTTCGTATGATGCCTGGCTTTCGCGCCCTGCATAGTCGGCGACTAGGCTGCCGGCAAAGGCTACGGGCGTTGTAATCGCCTTGGAGATCTCGTAGGCCCTGGCTTTTTCTAGGAACTTTCCTTGGGTTGCTGAGAACGCGGAAAGATCGGTTGTCCTTTTGACGGCTCGAATGTGCTGTTTCAAAACCTCTGACCGGTCTTGATGCCGCAGATCGATTTGTGTGGCCGTAGCATTAAATTGAGCGCGCGATTGGGCTGCTTCTCTTTCCAGGCGGCGCAAAATAGCGACGTGCTCTTGAGAGGCAATGCCCTTTTCAAGAAGTTGCCCGATTGGGTAGAAAGAAGCGACTGACAGGAAGTCCATCGTTTGCACTTGTCGATTGAATTTTTTTCTTAACTCGACCAGGGGAACGATCTCGTATTGGGAAATCTTGTCGAGAGGGAAGGTGTTGTAAAGTTCGTGAAAGGTCATTGAGGATGCTTGCTGGCGATAGACGGCGAGCTCTTCGGCATCATCATAATCTTTGATTTGAGAAGCGACGGCAATCAAGGCTAGGGAAATAAGGGCCAGAGGAATGGCCAAATAACAGAAGGGGGAGGGGGTCAAAACGGCAGTTACAATGGCGCCGGCAAAGACTAGGGCAGCCAAGACGCCGAGGGCGACGCGCTCTACTTTCGCTCGCGTCCAATAAGAGGGTTGTTGGACTGTTAAAGGTTCAGTTTGCTTTGTTAATTCTGGTGAATTAATAGTTGAAATAGAACTCATTTTAACTCCTTTTATTTTTAATTATTTGTATTTTGCATTCAGGATTAATATAAGGCAAGGTTTTCCAGGTTGCAAAATAGTCTTCCCTTCTCGATAATAAGCGTTGATTGGGAGTGATTGTGAAATATTTTATTATAGCGAGTGTATTGCTCTTTGGGGGCATTGGGATCATGGGTTGGATGAAGCGGGAGCCTAAAGGGGCGATCGAGGAGCCGATTCAGGAGATCGCCTTGGGTACGTCAGCAGCGCCTCTGCCGATTGCCGCAGCGATGGATACCTTCCCCGAAGTGGACCGGATCCAGCAGCTCTTTACCCTGGATGGGGATAAGTTGCCGATCGTAGAAACAGTCTCTTTCACAAGCCGAGTCCCTTGGTTGAACGGACGGCCCGCCTGGATCGCCGACTACGCCTCCCATTTTGAAACATCGCGCCATTTCATCGCGCGAAGCTTGAACAAGAAGCCCGATTACTTGAGTCAGAAAGTAGGCCCCGGCGACCGCTTCAATGTCTTCAAAAAAGACAAAGACGTTCGGTTTCAGCTGCTCGTCGATATGTCGAAGTGCCGCATGTGGTTCTACTACCTCGATCAGAACGAAAAAGTGTTGCTGAAGACGTATAAAGTGGGATTGGGCAAACCAGATACGACCTCTCCTTCTGGCAATTTGACCCCGCTGGGCAAATATGAACTGGGCGAAAAGATCGCTATCTATAAACCGGGCGTGAGCGGCTATTTTCACGATGAAAAGATCGAGATGATGCGGATTTTCGGAACGCGATGGATCCCTTTTTGCGCAGGGCTGGGTCTTCATGGCTGTCCCTGGGTCGAAGGAGCGAATGGAGAGCTCGTCGAAGATCGGAGCAAGATCGGCAAGTATGAGAGCGATGGGTGCATCCGAATGAGCGCGGAAGATATCGAAGAGATCTTTGCGATCGTGATCACCAAACCGACGACGGTGGAAATCGTCAAGGAATTCAAACCATGACCATCCTCCCTCATGAAAAGCAGATCATCGAGGTGCAGCAAACGCTCCAAAAGCTGAAGGAGCAGAATCAAAATAATCCTCTTTTTTCTGTCGAAGAGCTCCACAAAATGGAGAAAAAGCTCGAGCAGTTGAAGGAGAAAGTCTATTCGGAGCTGAAGGCTTGGGATCGGGTCGCGATCTGCCGCCATCCGCAACGCCCCCATGCGATCGATTACATCCAAAATATCAGCGAAGAGTTCGTCGAGTTATTTGGCGACCGGACGTTCCAAGACGATCATGCGATTATCGCAGGGCTTGCGAAGATCGATGGGGAAAAATATGTCGTCATCGGTCAAGAGAAAGGGAAAGACACCGAAAGTCGCATCTACCGCAATTTTGGAATGCCCCATCCCGAAGGCTACCGGAAGGCGATGCGGTGCATGCGGCTGGCGGCGAAGTTCCACCTGCCGGTGATTGCGCTGATCGATACGCCGGGCGCCTATCCGGGCCTGACGGCGGAGGAGCGGGGACAGGGGTGGGCCATTGCGAACAACCTGTGGGAAATGGCTCGTCTGCCTACGCCGATCGTCGTTATCTTGATTGGAGAGGGATGCTCGGGCGGCGCTTTGGGAATCGGCGTCGGCGACGTGATCGGGATGATGGAACACTCCTATTATTCGGTGATTTCGCCCGAAGGATGCGCCTCCATTCTCTGGAAAGACGCTTCGAAAAACGCCGTAGCCGCTGAGGCGCTGCGGATGCATGTAGAAGATCTGTTGCAGCTGGGCGTGGTCGATCAGATGATCCCCGAACCACTGGGCGGCGCCCATCTTGATCCAAAGCAGGCCTTCGCCGCGGTCAAAACCTTCATCAAAGAGCAGTGGATCGCCTTAAAAACCGTCCCCATCGACCAACTTTTAGAAAATCGCTACCAAAAATTCCGGAAAATGGGCAAATTTGATTCTCTAAGCGCAGAGAATCATGAAACTTCTTTTACAGGCAGCCCTTCGCAATAGCAAGCACCTCACGCTCGCTCTTTTGACCTTTCTCACTCTCCTCTTTTTGACCATCGCCAATCAGTGCGAGATGTTTTCGGTTGGCCTGATGGCCAATACGGGCGCCGATTTCTTCACCCTCTTCAGTCCCGAAGGGAAGAAGATCAAGGATAAGATCAGCATCGCCGATGTGACGCGCCGCTGGGAGGCGATCGATGTCGATGAAGATGGCATCATCACCAAGCAGGAGGCGGCTGCCTATATCGCCCAACGGAAAGACGCCAACCCCCTCGGCTGGGTCATGCACAAAGTGGCCGCCCGCTTCGATTTCGAGCAAAATTTCTCGATGCTCATCATGATTCTGGCGTCCGTCGCCCTCTTCAAAGCGGTCACCCTCTTTGCCTCGCGCTATGTGACGCAGCTTCTTTCGATCCGGGTCACCCGCGATTTGCGCCAACAGTATTTCGAGCACATCCAATCGCTGCCGCTCAGCTTTTATCAGGAGCAGAACCTGGGGAGCCTCTCCTCGCGGGCCGTCGGGGATGCGGGGCAAATCGCCTCTTCGCTCAACTCGTGTCTCACCAACTATCTCCAAACCCCCTTCACCATCACCTCGACCCTCTTGGCCTGCTTTTACCTCTCCTGGCGCCTCTCTCTCATCATCTTTTTGGGGTTGCCCCTCATTATTTTGCCGGTTATTTTCCTCACCCGCAAGGTGAAGCGGATCACCCGCCAGATCCAAAAGAACCAAGAGACCTTCACTTCGGTCCTTCTCGACTTCATCGCTGGCATTCAGACGGTCAAGATCTTCGCCATGGAAGCCTTTTCCCTGCGCAAGTATAAAGAGCAAAACGATCAGATGGCCGTTCTCGAGAGCAAAAGCGCCAAATATGGCCTCCTGACGCGCCCGGTCCTCCATCTCATCGCGACGGCCTGCCTTTCCATTGTCGTCCTCTTCGGCCTCTACTCGCTCCATATGACCGTGGGGCAGCTCCTGATGTTTTGCGGCCTGCTCCACCTCTTCTATGAGCCGGTGAAGAAATTCGCCGAAGAAAACGCCAACGTCCAAAAAGGAGTCGTGGCGGCCGAGCGGATGTTTGAGGTGCTCCATCTCAAACCGCAGATCGCCGACCGGGATGGAGCCATCCATTTAGGTGGATTTAAAAATATCATCGAATTCGATCATGTTTGGTTCAAATATCGCGACGAGTGGGTGATCCGCGATGTGAGCTTCACCATCCAGCGGGGCCAAGTCGTCGCCCTTGTCGGAGCCACCGGCGCGGGCAAATCGACCCTCGTGCAGCTCCTTCCGCGCCTCTACGAAGTGCAGCGGGGCGAAATCCGCATCGACGGCATCCCCCTCAATGCCCTCACTCAAAAATCGCTCCGCGAGCAGATCGCCTTTGTCCCGCAAAAGCCCTTTCTCTTTTTCGACACCGTTGCGGAGAATATCGCCTTTGGGCGCAGTTTCTCGCCCGCGGAGATCGAAGAGGCGGCCCGCAAAGCCTATGCGCATGAGTTCATCGTCGATCTGCCCCACCAATACCACACGCTCCTCGCCGAAATGGGCAAAACCCTCTCGGGCGGCCAGCAGCAGCGGCTCGCCATCGCCCGCGCCCTCGTCAAGAAAGCGCCCATCCTCATCCTCGACGAAGCCACCTCCTCTCTCGATGCTATTTCAGAAAACCGGATCAAGACCGCGATGCGGGAACTGCAGGGCGACGTGACGCAGATTCTCATTGCCCATCGCCTCTCCACCATTGAACACGCCGACAAGATCATTTTCTTCGATCGGGGAAGAAAGTTGGGAGAGGGGACGCTTCAAGAATTGCTCGACACCTGTCTTCCATTCCGCATCTTGTGGGAGGCCTATCACCATTCCGAAATCACCACCGCCTAGAGTATCATTCTCATCATTTTATCCTTTCCATCATTAACCTGGCTTGAGGCCTCACGCGTGTGCATCCCAGCAAATCAATGATGAAAATGATAAAATGATGAGAAGGATGGGAATTTTAATAAGAGGCGTTATCCTGACCATCCTGCCATCCTGTTATTTCTTTTTTCTCTGCATGCTCTCAAAAAATTATATTGACAAAGAGCTCAAAAATCGATTATGAGGTACCTCTTTTGATGGATTTTTGTGCACGAAAGTTTGTTCCATTCTGAATTGATTAAGTTTCTCCACGAAGATGTCGAGAGGCGGTGCGCCGAAGAGGGTTTTCAGCCAGACGCCGATCCCCAACTGCAGGCGCTTCTTCAAGGACTCTCTCCCACTTCCTCTGACGAACCCCTTCCGCTCGACGAGATCATCGACAACTACCAACACCTCTTTGGCACGCGTGGTCCGATCCATATCGAAAAGATCTTGATGGAAGCCCTTCCCGCCGCCGATTTCATGGCGCTCGGCCTGAGCCGCTATTACCCCCGCATGTACCGCGGTTTGCCCCGCCTCTACCACAAGAGCCATCCTTCCCAATCGCACATCAAGAAGAACTTCACCCATTTACCCAGTTTGAAAAGGCAGGCGGTGAGCAAGGCGCTCTTCAGCCTCTATGCAAAACTTCCGGCTCGTGGGAAAGTCACTCTTTTCACGTGGGTCATTGGCGATGGGTTGGGGGATTACGTTGCGGCCATTGAAGTCTTGCGCCTCTTGCGCGGGCGGCTGCCCGATCTGGAGATCTCCTTCGTTGCTCTCGTTCAAGAAAAGGCCCTCTCGAGCCTCTCCTATCCCGAAGGAGCCTTCCTCATCCCCTACGAAAGGGAATGCCCCTTAAGCCTCCTCACGCCCGAAGCCTGGCAGAAACTCCGCTCCTCCGATCTCATCTTGCAATTGCCCACTTTTTATCCTCATACGGGCTCTCTCCTCGAGACGCTTCAATCCATGCCGGCAGATCATCCCGTGCCGAAAATCGAGATCCTGGGCGAGTATGGCTTTCTCGAATCGAGTTGGTTTCATCCCAAGTCGGGCAATGCCTCGTTAGGGCTCCATTTTCTCGAAAAGGGAATTTTGGTCCGCAAACCGTGTCAAGCCAGCTGGGACGATGTGCAGAACGGCAGATTGCTCCAGTGGCGCTCTCCCGAGCACCATTTTTATCTCGCCTACTTGACCACCCCTCTCGGCGGCGCCATCTATCTCCATGCCCTTCTCAAATCCCTCGAAGCCGATGAAAAAGGAATCGACATCTGCATTCCCGATCTCGGGTGGTTTGTCCAATTTGTGGAGAGACAAAATCGTTCCGGCCGTCCTCTCCTTGAGTGGGAGATGGGCGTCCAAGCGATCGAGGTCTATTTTGAGGAGCGGGTTCACACGCTCTCCATCGCTCCGACGGGCAAAAAGGTCCGTCTCCTCTGTCCCGGTTCTCTTACGCAGAGCGATTTTCGCTCCCTCCTCGCCCTCAGTGGCGATTGGGTCGCCGTGCGGGGTAACCAATCCTTTTCGGAGGTCATTTCGCAAAACAAGCCCTTTTTCTACGACGGTCGCGAGCATGCCCGCTACTTCATGAAGGACCTCATCGCGCTCGCTGAGAATCGGATCGGCACCTACCCGAGCGCCCTCACCTGCTTTCGGGGCATGCAGCAAGGATTTCTCTACAACATCCCGTTGCAAGAAGGGGAGTGGCTCGACGAGACCTTTTTCCAGGAGCGAGAGGAGTGGACGGCGATTGCTCTGAAGCTAGGTCTGAGCTTGCAAGATCCCCAGGTGGGAGTTGGCTACCGGAAGCTGAATCAGATCTTAGCGGAGGAGTTTTCCGCCAACGCCTTTCTCTGCCATCTCGTCCAGAGAGCCCTCTGCCATCGACGCGATCCAATGATCGAGAAGTTGGAGAAAGAGGAAATGGATCTTTTTACCGCGCAAGCGCAGACCTTTGCGCAGTTGATTCGGAATGTGCAGCATGGACTTATATAGAAAGATGGGGGTTGAGCTCCGCGCGCTGTTTGCCGATCTCTTTGATCCGAAGAAAGAAGAGCGGGTCCGCGAGAAGATGGCACAGATTCTCGCCGTTGCTACCCAAATCGGCGGTTCCATGCAAGAGGAAGCGGAGCAGCTCAATGCCGATATCGGCCAGTTTTTACGCGCGCCCGCAGATCCGCAACGAGTGGCCATTTTAAAACGACATGCGCTCAGATTAGAGCAGGAGACACGAGAGATATGACGAAAATTGGCGAAGGGAAAGAACCTGCTAAAGAACCCACACAGGCAGAATATCATCAACAGGTAGAGTTCAATGCGAGCAGGTTTCTCAACGCTCTAGAAAGCTATAAAGAGGCAGATTCTGCGGATCGCGTCCGCCTGAAGGCGGTCATGGACCAAACAATGGGTCTCATTCGCTCCGCCGTGCGAGAGATCCGCTACGCGGGGATCAACAAGCAAGAGGCGAAGGTGGAGAAAGACTACCAGACCTACATTGCAAACCAAACGCCCGAGAATTTGACCGCTCTCGAAGAAGACCTCGGCACACTCCGCGATTACAATAAATTGTCTTGAGATTCTTTGCTTTCGTAGGGCTCTTTCTTTAAAGGAGGCAACAAAAGGCTTTCGTGGCAGTAAGGATCAATACGTTCTTGCGCTAGTCTCAGACACTTTCTTGCCGTTGTAGCCACGTCAATCATTCCCGAGAGGCTAAACTGGACCTGGAGCACAATGCCGAAAGGAAGCAGTAGGAAAGGCTGTGTCCTTGTGAAATCGAGGGGTGCGAGTGCTTCTAAACAAGAGGCTTCTAATTCAGAGATAGAATACTGGCGCGCTAAATCAAGCAGCTGACGGGCTACGCCCTCATCCTCTACTTGAACATTCTTGTGATAGAGATAATAGACGAGTTTTTCAATTGTTTTAGGATCTGCCAGAGGAAAGTGCACTTCGTGCGTCGCTTTCTCCTGGCCATGCTTTAGCAAATTTCCAATGTGTCCCGAAAAACTAGACTGTAGAGCGACTCTATGGATCTTGTAGGGCGTAGGCTCGGGTGGCTCTATACTCAAGGCTAGTTCTGTGCCGAGTTGCCCTTCGGCGACAAGCGTGATATCCCCCTCAGAACGGGATTCATACAAAGGAGAAATATCTGAAGTCACAGGAGGCCGAAGAATTCGCGTGGCTCGAAATAGGTCAAAGATTCTCTGTGCTTCCCGATGCAATTTTATATAACTAGTATATGCCTCTTGATGGTTTTTAATAAGCCCGGGCCCATCTCTAAAAATATCCTCAAAGGATGTTGAAATAGAGCGATTCAATGCCTCTTTAGTCTGTTTTAAAGAGGCTAGAGATTTGGGGATTTGTCTATCGATCACTTGTTTAATAGGGAGCACTTGAACACAATAATTTGGTCCAAGAGAACCATTTTCTTGCTGGAAGGTCAGGCCAACTCTGATGTGCCCCTCTGCCCGTTCCTTTGGCGTCCATTGGTCGAAATGGATTTTAAAATAACCGGACTCATAGCAAATGGCCTCGTGTTCATTCCAGCAAATGGCCTCGGGTTCATTCTTGTCGGTGGGAATAGGGGAACAGTGAATGATGTGAGTGGGAAGGGTTACAAGGGGTCTCACATCGTCGATTGGGATCCGAAGAGAGAATGCGTTTTTAGTAAGAGGAGAAAGATTCGAAATAGCACTTGCCATATAAAATACCTAACTTCAAAAAATCAAAGGTATTCTACGGGAGATAGGTATTTCGATCTATATGGAATCATTTCTTAATCCAACATGCGTAAGGGATGGCGGAAGGCAAAACCTTCCGACTTGATTTTGTGGTTGGAGATCCGTTTGTTGCCGGTGTGAAGGGAGGGATGGTTGGGGTCCCATTTGACCGGGGAGAGGTGGAATTTGTGGGAGACGGCGTCGTAGAGCTCTTTGCGGGTGGGATGGGAGTCGTCGGCGAGGTTGTAGATGCCTTCGAGATGGTGGCAGAAGGCGTAGTCGATGGCGGCGGCGCAATCGTGTTTGTGGATCATGTTGGTGTAATGGTCGCCGGCGCCGGGAAGGGTGTGGCCGTGTAGGGTTTTGACGCGCTGCGAGAGCTCGCGGCCGGGGCCATAGATTTCGGCAAGGCGGAGAAGACAGAGGGTCCAGCCGAGTTCTTGGAGGGAAAGGTAGCACTTTTCGGTCTCGATGAGGATCTTGGCTTGATCGCTGGAGCCTTTGAGCTCGCTGGTTTCATCGACCCATTGGCCATGGTAATCGCCATAGACAGAGGTGCTGCTGGTGTAGATAAGGTGGCGGGGCATTTCCATGTCGAGGGCGAGATGGCGAAAGAGCTTGGCGGTGTTGAGATAGGCGCTCTCATATTGCTCGGGGCTGTCGGCGGCAATGCTGACGAGGATGAGCTCATTGTTGGCGATGAGGGGGACGAGCTCATCTTCATCATTGCCTTTGAGGATGAGGGTTTTTTGAGCGGCGCGGGAGAGGGTGTCGAGATGCTCGGGATTGCGAGTGGTGGCAGTGACGGAATGACCCTGCTTTTTCCAGAGAGAGGCGACTTCTGTGCCGAGATACCCACAACCAAGAACGAGTGTATTCACTCAATACCTACCAAGTAACCGAGTTTCTGAAAGGTCTCTTTGAGCTCCGCATTCTCTTTTTTGTCGAGGGCGCCTTCGCGGGCGAGCCACTTGACGTAGTCTTTGGGGATGTCGGTGAGGGGTTTACCGGCGTGCTTGCCAAAGGGCATCCGTTGGATTTGGGAGGTTTGAGAGAGGAGGGTGAGAATGGTTTTCATCTCGAGGTCGTCGACCATTTTGCTAAAGACTTGGTAGAGAACGATCACGTCGTCGAGAGCGCGGTGCGCCTGGTTGGCCTCGATGCCGTAGACTTCGCGGAGCGCTTGGAGGCTGTGGCGGGGGAGGTCGTTGCGGTATTTGCGGGACCATTTGAGCGAATCGATGAAGATCCACTGAGGCATGGGGAGGCCCGCCCGCTGGAATTCGGCTTCGAGGAAGAGTTTGTCGAAGGCGTCGTTGTTATGGGCGATGAGGACGACCTCTCCCGCGCAAAACTCGGCGAAAGCGGTGAGCGCTTCCTTGATGAGGGGAGCATCTTT
>CAYNWC010000010.1:0-9949 GCA_964400805.1 uncultured bacterium
GGGGTGCGGCGGGTCCCGAGACCGCCAACGGGGCTGGGGGGAGGCGGGTGGGTAATCGGATGGAATTGGTAGTAGATGGCCAAGGCGAGGGGAACGAGGAGAAGGGCGCTGAGGTAGAAGAGGTATTTGCTGAGGATCTTGGCTAAAATCATCAGTGGAAGAGTTGTTGTAGTTTGGGGATTTGAAGCGGGTGGCAAATGGCGATCACAATGTCTTCGGGACAGAGGATCCGGTTGCCGCGCCCAATCATGACGCGCCCTTGACTTTCGATCACGGCGATGAGGAGCCCTTTGGGTAGGTCGAGGTCGGAGAGGGGAATGCCGACGACCTTCGAAGAGGGAGAGACTTTGAGCTCGATGATTTTCGCCGCATCGCAACTCAAGGAGGCGACCGAAAGGGTGGTCTCTTCATCTAAAATGGAGAGGATCCGATTAGCCACTTTGACACGAGGGGAAAGGGCGGGGATGACGCCTAATTTGTCGAGAATTGGGGCGATTTGTCCATTGGTGATTTGCGCGATCGCTTTCCGGCAGCCCGATTGCTTGGCCAGGGAGGCGATGAGTAGATTCGTCTCATCGAAATGGGTGCAACTGATGAGGGCGTCGGCGTCTTGGATCCGCTCAGAGAGGAGGATCTGGGGATCGCGCCCGTCGCGGTGGATGATGGTGGCTTGAGGGAGAAGTTCGGCGAGCTCTTCGCAACGGGCGCTCTTTTTTTCGACGATGCGGACGTGGATCTTCTGCTGGCACAGGAAGTGAGCCAAGTGGACAGCCACGGGAGAACCTCCGACGAGAACGACCGAGCGGACCAGAGTTTCCGGCGTGTGAAAGATCTCGTGCAAGCGCTGCATCACTTTTGAGTCGCCGACGAGGGTCAATTGATCTCCCGGCAAGATGTGGTCCTCTCCGTGAGGGATGAGGATCTTTTCCCCTTCGCTCATTTTGCGTCGGATGAGTCCCGCGATCAGATCTTCAGGCAGCGAGAGTTGAGCGATCGGAGTGCCCCCTTTGTCCCAAAGATCGGGAATTTGGATGGTGCGCATTTGGATCGCGCCGTGGGCAAAGTGTTCGACAGCCAAGTCGCCGCCATGCGTGAGCACTTTGAATAGATCTTGCGCGGCCAACACCTCGGGGCCGATGAAATAGTCGACGAAAAAGAGCCTGCCGAAATCGAGGCGCACGTGGTTGAGATAATCTCTCGATTGGACCCGGGCGATCGTTTTAGCAAAGCCGAGGTTCTTCGCGATCGAACAACAAACCAGATTCGTTTCATCGTTGCCCGTCGCCGCGAAAAAGAGATGGGGCTGATTTTCCGCCAGATCTTCGAAGAGCTTCCAGTGAGGGGCAATGGCGTGGATGGTGGCGATGTCGCTTTCCCGCGCGGCTGTCTCGAGGGCTTTGACATCTCTGTCGATCAACGTGACGTTGTGCTCTTCTTCCGAAAGAGTCGCAGCGACATATGAGCCTGTTTTACCGGCGCCTAGAATGACAATATTCATAAGAATAGTCTGTGTGTGTTAATATTCCGCTCACGATGAAGAAACATCCCATTTCGACCATTGTCAATTTTTGTTCCAACGAAAGTCGGTTCCTCTCTGCCACCTTGACTCAGGCTCTGCTCTTTTCGCATCAGGTCATTGTACCCGTTTGTGACCATTTTTTCGATGGGACTCCAGAGAACCGCCCCCTTTTGGAGCAGATCTACGCCGCATTCCCTCAATGTCTCTTTATCGAATACCCCTTTATTCCTCAAAAAATTCCTAAGAAAGTGTTGAAAAAAGTCGATCCTGCCCATTTCTGGCATAGCCTCTCCCGGTTCATCGGCGTCTCCTTTGTCGATGAGGAGGTGGAGACAGTCCTCTTCCTCGATGCGGATGAGGTTCCCGACGGCCAGCGCTTTGCCGAATGGCTCGATTGCAGCGATTATATGCTCCATACGACCCTCAAGCTCGCTAACTACTGGTATTTCCGCGAGCCCACGCATCAAGCCCTTCATCTGGAGGACTCGATTGTCCTTGTTCAAAAGAGAGCTTTAGAGGCGGAGATCTTGCTCCATCGGCAAGAGAGAGATGCGATCTACAACCTCCTCCCCGGCCCCAAGCGGCGCCATGTGACCGGTCCCGATGGGGCTCCCATGTTCCATCACTATAGCTGGGTCCGGACGCAAGAGGAGATGCTCAAGAAGGTCACCTCTTGGGGACACCGAGACGATCGCGATTGGACCACGTTGGTGAGAGAAGAATTTGCGGGACCTTTCCGGGGCACCGACTTTATCCATGGCTATAACTACCAGTCGGTCAAGCCTTTATTTGACATCGGCCTGGCAGATCCCCAATTCCCCTCCAAAGGGGTTCCTCAAGTCAAACGAATGAAGAAAGAGGAGATGCTCCGCCTTCTTAAATTCAAGAAGGTTTGGAACTTTCTTGATTTTTAGCCCTCTTTTTAGAGATGATAGTGCTACTCAGCACTGGTAGCTCAGTTGGATAGAGTACCTGGCTACGAACCAGGGGGTCAGAGGTTCGAATCCTCTCCAGTGCGATGTTCCTCCACACTTTTTCTTTCGGCCCTTTAGAAACCAACGCCTTTCTGCTCGGCTGTTCGCGCACCCGCAAAGGGGCGATTGTCGATGCTTCGCCGGGTTCTGCGACTGCATTGCTCCAAAAAGCCAAAGAGCTTGGCCTCACCATCGAGCAGATTCTTCTCACCCATTCCCATTGGGATCATTTCGCCGACGCATATGAGCTCAAGAAGCAAACGAAAGCCCCTCTTTCTGTCCATCCCCTCGACGCGAAAAATCTCGAGCAGCCCGGCTCCGATGGCCTTCCCCTCTTTTTCGACATTGCCCCCGTGACTCCCGACCACCTTTTCCAAGAAGGAGAGATACTGACCGTAGGCGATCTGCAGATCGAAGTGATCCACACGCCGGGCCACTCTCCGGGCGGCGTTTGTTTTTATCTGCGCGCCCAAAATATCCTCCTCTCTGGCGATACGCTCTTTAAGGGCGGCATCGGCAATCTCCATCTACCCACAGCCGAACCCGATCAGATGTGGAAGAGTTTAGCTAAACTTGCAAAACTGCCCCCGGAAACGCGCGTTTTTCCTGGACATGGCGGCGATACTACCATCGGCAAAGAACAAGGAAATTTACATGTCTCTCGTTGGAAAACAAGCCCCTGAATTTTTCGCAAAAGCTGTCCTGAATCAGCAATTTATCGACCTGGCCCTTTTGGATTATGCAGGCAAATATGTCGTCTTATTCTTTTATCCCCTCGACTTTACCTTTGTCTGCCCTACCGAACTCCATGCTTTCCAGGAGAAGTTGTCCGAATTCGAACAGCGCAACACCCAGGTCATCGGTTGTTCCATCGACAGCCACTTCTCTCACCTAGCCTGGCTCAACACCCCGAAAGCGAAAGGGGGCGTACAAGGAATCGCCTATCCCCTCGTCGCCGACATCCATAAATCCATTGCCCGTGACTATCAAGTCCTTCACGAAGAAGAGGGCATTGCCTACCGGGGCCTCTTCCTCATCGATCGGCAGGGAATCATCCGTCACCAGCTCGTCAACGACCTCCCGCTCGGTCGCTCTGTCGATGAAGTGCTCCGCCTCCTCGACGCCCTCATTTTTCATGAACAGCATGGCGAAGTGTGCCCTGCCAATTGGCGTGTCGGCGCGAAATCGATGAAGCCCACCGAGCAAGGGCTCGCTGAGTACTTTCATTGAGAAGCTGTCAGAAAATCGTACAGATCTTTTTGGTTGGTGATCAACAGGCTCTTGTGGATTTGACAGATCTTTTCGGAGGCGCCCAAGATTTCAGGATCTCCCACGCCCGGCAGGCAAATCGCATGCACCTGTTTCACTTTATCCCTGTCTTCCAAGTACTTCAGACCTGAGAAATAGTCGATGCGGCTGAATCCCTCTTCTCCCACGCGAAAGTAGAGAAGTTCGCGGTTGTATAAGATTGCTTGAATTGCAAAAAACAATCCTTCGCTCTCTTGCGGAGGGTTCCCCAAAAGATCGACAAGCTGGGGTAGTTTCCTTAGAACGTGGGGAATTTTAAACGCCCCTTTCTCCGCTTCGCCAAAAAGAGCCATGATCTGTTTCATACTCTTTCCATAGCCAGCGCGAATTTTTATTGCAAGTGGCCCTTACTTGCCTTATCCTCCTTTCGCAAATATGGGATCTCAAGTCTTCAACACACACACTTCACAGATTTTAAAGACTGAAGTTCATCATGCTCATCAGTCTCTCCTCCAAACTTACGGAATTGTGGACAAATGTCAGTTAGAAGAACTCCAGATTTTACAACGTGCCGCCCAAGACTGTCTTCAGAAATTGGAAGCTCAACCAACGCCCTCAAATAATCTAATCATTACGGCCATCGCATACGATGAGGCGATCCTGGCCTGTGTGAACCGGCATATTGCGATCAAATCGCCCCCTTCCCTTTAATAAACGCTTGGTCTATTCTCGTCGTCTTTTTCAACCCAAGGATCGTCTATGGCATCATCGGTAGATAACGCAAGTCGATATACACAGACCCAATTTTATGCGGTATCCGAAACCAGTCCTAATGACCACCACGCAAAGCGTCCTTACCCTTCTCTGCTGGAAATCCGGCAAGCATCGAATTTAACGGTAGAAGAACTTACTCAGATAAAAATTGCAGTGAAAGCAGATATAAAAGCGATGGAGAACAAGATCGGAACGGGCTCACTGCACCATATTTGGAGAGAGCGAGGGGCGGATCTGGCAGAAAGTAAGGCTATCCTTTTAGAAGTTCAAAACAGACTCAGTTAGAATGACTCCGCGGATGGAATTGAGCCTGCTTGCCCAGCTCCTCCTCGATCTCTAACAACCGATTGTATTTCGCCATTCTCTCCGAACGACAGAGCGATCCCGTCTTGATCTGCCCCGCGCTGAACGCGACGGCGAGATCGGCGATGGTCGTGTCTTCCGTTTCCCCAGATCGGTGGGAAAAGATCGTTCGATATTTGTGCGCTTTGGCGAGGTGGATGGCCGCGGCTGTTTCGGTGAGAGTTCCAATCTGATTCACTTTGATGAGGATGGCATTGGCAACTCCCTGGTCGATCGCTTTTTGAAGAAAGCGGGTGTTGGTGACGAAGATATCGTCGCCGACCAACTGAACTTTCGCGCCGAGTTGGCGGGTGAGTTGCGCCCATCCTTCCCAATCGTTCTGGTCGAGACCATCTTCAATCGAGTCGATGGGATAGGTGTTTACCAAATGAGAGAGGTAGGCGATCTGCTCATCGGTGGAGCGGTTGCGGTAACGGCCATTTTTGTAAAATTCAGAGGCGGCCGGGTCGAGGGCGATGGTGATCTGCTCTTTGGGACGGAAGCCTGCATGGACAATGGCCTCCATGATGAGATCGAGCGCCTCTTCATGGGAGGAGAGGCGGGGCGCAAAGCCCCCTTCGTCGCCAACGGCAGTGGAGAGGCCCCGTTTCTTGAGGAGGGCCTTGAGGGCATGGAAGATCTCTGCGCCGTAGCGGAGCGCTTCGCGGAAGGAGGGAGCGCCAATGGGGCGGATCATGAACTCTTGAAAGTCGAGGCCGTTGTCGGCATGGACGCCGCCATTGATGACGTTCATCATGGGACAGGGCAGGAGGGCGGCTTGAGGGCCTCCGAGATAGCGGTAGAGAGGTTGCCGTTTGGCGGCAGCGGCGCAGCGGGCGGCGGCGAGCGAAATGCCGAGAAGGGCGTTGGCGCCCAAGTGTTGCTTATTGGGCGTCCCGTCGAGGGCGATCATCGCCCGATCGATCGCTTCTTGCTCAAAGACCGATTGCCCTTTGAGGAGCTGGTTCAGGGGGCCGTTGACATGGGAGGCAGCTTTGAGAACTCCTTTGCCACCATACCGCTTGGGGTCGTTGTCGCGGAGTTCGACCGCCTCATGTTCACCCGTTGAGGCTCCAGAGGGGACTGCGGCTTGACCCAAAAAACCATCTTTCGAACGGACGGTGACTTTGAGCGTGGGATTGCCTCGCGAGTCGAGGATCTCTAAAGCGTGACACGATTCAATCAAACTCATGGTTCCCTTTTCTTTTCGTGCGATTATCAGTTCCTCCAGTCGCCTCATCGAGGAGAGTGCGGTACGATTCATAGCGGAGGAGGGAGATGGTCTTTTCTTCAAGGGCGCGCAGGACGCCGCAGCCGGGCTCGGTGATGTGGTAACAGTCGGGATAGCGGCAGTTGTAGCCGAGAAGGTCCTGAAAATGGTGGATCACCTCGTCTTTTTGGAGCTTCCAGATCCCAAAGCTGCGCGTTCCCGGAGTGTCGACGCAATAGCCGCCTCCCGGAAGGGGCATCAGCTCCGCTGTGGTGGTGGTGTGCGTCCCTTTCGATGTTTTTTGGGCGAGGTCTCCTGTTTTTAGGTTGAGACCGTAGGCTGCATTCAGGAGAGATGACTTGCCGACGCCCGACTGCCCGGCAAAGACAGACGTTTTGTCCTTGAGAAGAGAGCGGAGCGCTTCAAGGCCGATCCCCTTTTTCGTGCTGATCGAGAGGATGGGAAAGCCGAGCTTTTCATAGAGAGCGACAAACTCCCGATAACGGCTCGCTTCCTCTTCCGATTCGTCGAGCAGATCGATTTTATTCACCACGATGAGAGGATGCATGTTCCCTTTTTCCGCGGCGATGAGATAGCGATCGACCAGAGCGGGCTTAAGAGGCGGATTGACGACCGAAATGGCGATGATCGCTTGATCGACATTCACGGCGATGAGCTGCTCTTTTTTTCCGCTGATATCGACGCGGGCGAGAAAGGAATAGCGCTCTTCAATATGGGCAATGGCATATTCAGGAGTGAAGTAGACGATGTCTCCGACGGCGATGATATTTTTGACCGCCATTTTCTCTTTTTTTAAGAGCCCTCTCAGCGAGCCGAGGGTGCGCGTTCCATCGACGTCGATCCAAATCCCTTCGCCGCTGATGGCCACGACCCGCCCCCGCTTCCAGTTCAGGTCGATCTCGACCTGCTCTTTCTTTTCCTGATCGGTCTTTTTATATTTGGAGCGGTCGGTGTCTTGCGCATGGCGCCGCTGTTTGCGCGACTGTTTCCGATCCTTCCCATGAAACTCCTCTTCATAGTCGTATTCGCGATTCATCGGGCCCTCATGGCGTAAAGGAGTATGGCCCCCGAGGCGGCTACATTGAGCGATTCAACCGATCGGCTCATCGGGATGGTGACTTTGCGGCCGATCTGGGACCAACGGCTCGGCCCTCGCCCCTCGTGGCTCAAAATCAAAGCCAAGGGAGGTTGAAAGGAGAGCTTTGAGACGGCCTCTCCCTCTATATCGGCTGTGAAGAAGGCTCTTTTCCAGAGGGCGATTTCCTCCGGCGCAAGCCAGGCATAGGGAAGATGGAAGGTGGCTCCTTTGGCCGCTCGCAGCGCTTTGTCATTGAATGGATCGACGGTGCCGGGGGTCAGAATCACTCCTTCCCACTCAAGGGCTAGAGCCGTTCGGAGAAGTGTCCCCAAGTTGCCCGGATCGGCGATCTGATCGAGGACCAGAAGGAATGGTTTGCGGCTCAGGTCTTGAGGTGGCGGCAGGGCCACTTCAGCCGCAAAGCCATCGGGTTGATTGAGGCCTGTCATTTTCTTTAAAATGGCCTCGGAGACGAGATATCTTTCTCGACATTGGATCTCTGGAGCGGGTTCAAGGGAGAATAATGTCTCGATCGCAAGCTCCCGCGCCATTTTTTCTCCACAGATGAGAACGCGTTGAGTCTCTTCGCGATAGGAGCGCTCCAGGCGGAGCTGAACGGCGTGCTTAACAAGCGGATGTTGTAAGCTCGTAATCGTTTTTGTTACCATCCAGATCAGTATGGCGGATTCGAAAATTACTAAAAAGCCTCATCCCTCCGGATCGTTGGCCCGTCGGATCCTTTCCATCGCGATCCTTCTCCTGGTCATTCCCCTCTTTCTTCAAAGCCTTTTCCTCTACCGGCAGGAATACCGGGAGAGAGTGAGCGATACCCAGGCGCAGTTAGAGATGTTGGCTAAAGAGCGCAGCTACTGGATCGGGCAGCGCATCGAAAACACATGGCTGCTGCTCGACGTGATCTCCCCCACGAATCCAAATGTAAAGCGGCTTTACATGCAAAAAATTTCTGTAGCGCCCGCCGTGGCTGATCGCTTTGTCTGGATTTGCCCGAATCGAGGAGAGCTCCTCGTTGGGAAGAAAGTATCTCCCGCTAGCGCCCTTGTGATTCCCATCCCCATCGCCGAAGTCACCCGCGATCTTGGCATGGAGGGAGTTCAGCTCACTCTGTTAGACAGCAAGGCGAAAAAGGCATCTACCCCTACCTCCTTGCAAGTGGAAGAACCGATTCCAAAGACCCATCTCACTTTACAGCTCAGCATGGATACGGAGCGCCTTTCGCAACTCCATTTTCAAAGTTATATCTACCGCTTTGCTATCCTCCTCTTCTTTGTCGGCGTATTAGGCGGCGGAGCGGTCTATCTCTTCACCCGTCGGATGGCCAAGCCGCTTCGCAATCTCTGCCGGACCATGGATCGCGTCTCGGAAGGGGCGGCTCACGCGCGCTACACTCCTGATAAAATGGGTTTTGAGATCAATGCCTTAGGGATTCAATTCAACCAAACTCTCGATTCCCTTCTGCACCATATTCAAGAAACGGAAAAAGAGCGTTTGGCCCGAGAAAAGCTCGCCGAGGAGTGGCGCATTGGCCATGAGATCCAAGCTAGTTTATTCCCTTCTTATGTTCCCGGTCTTCCCGGCGTCGATATCGCAGCGGGCTACTGGGCGGCGCGGGAGGTCAATGGCGATTTTTACGACCTCTTCCGTCTCGACGATGGGCGACTTCTCCTCGCTATTTGCGATACGGCGGGTAAGGGAATTTCAGCCTGTCTGTTTTCTTTAGGGCTCCGCAGCATTCTTCGCTCGCTCGCCAATCAAACGCCCCGCCTTTCCGAACTCGTTCGCAGAGCCAATGACCTCTACTTACGAGATGCCCATCCGGTATCGATGTTTTCCACTCTCTGGATCGGCATCTACGATCCCACTACCCATCAGTTGACCTATTGCAGCCAAGGACATCCCCCTGCCCTTCTGCGGCATAAAAATCACCTCTATGAGTTGGGAACAGAAGGGATCGCCCTAGGCGCCCAGCGCATCGATGTGGTCTCCACTCAGGAGAAGATCCTGGAAAAAGGGGACCGACTCATTCTCTATACGGATGGGATCCTTGAGGCCCATGACTCGAACCAGCAGTTATTTGGGAAACAGAGGCTGAAAGAGGTGATCTTGCGCAAACCGGAAACGACCTCTCAACAACTCATCGATCGGATTGTCGAAGAGGTTGGGTTGTTTAGCCAGGGCGTCCCCCAACACGACGATATGACATTAGTTGTCTTTCATAGCCTTGATTAATTTTTAGTAAAAATTTGAGAGGTTATGAGTGTTTCTTTAGTATTGAGTATTTGGTTTTATGATGTTATAATTTATAGATCTGTTCGATTTTATTAATAATAATAATGGTGATCAAATGTCTATGATAGTAAGAGAAGTGGGAAATGAACCGGGTTATGTGCCTGAAGAGGGTTTCTCTGTAAGTAAAAAATTGAATGAATTGATAAATAAAATTAAAACTTTCCTTAAAAAAGTGTTCAGTTGTTTTTTTAATAAAAATATTGAGCAACCAAAAGAAAAACCGCCTATAGCATCTCTACGCGTTGAGGGGGAAGTCTCCGACATTGACGCGATGTTAAAGTTGACTTACGATATCGCCAAAGCATATCCAGGCGCTTTAAAAAAAGTTATTTAATCAAAACAATTCGGCTCGGGCGCATTTTCGAGAGTTCGAGCCATTTCTGAAAGACCTCTTTACGCTTAAATTCATTGAGAAAAAGAACGGCTTCTTCGCAAGGAGGGGGCGGTTTAGACGGGGTGGGGAAGGTCAGATCGAT
>CAYNWC010000010.1:9959-15763 GCA_964400805.1 uncultured bacterium
TCGATTACAATATCAGTGAGCTGTTTGAGTATAGATTGGGAAAGAGGGTGGGATATAGATGTATTGGCACTGAGAGCGGCTTGGAGAAAGAGGAAGAGAATTATTTTGGCCATAGGGGGAGGGGTTTGAGGCGCGCGATGATGGGGCCTGGCTCTTGGAGCTGTTCGTCGATCGCGATCCGTTCGGCCTCGCGCAGGAGGAGTCCCATTGCTACGCCGGGTTCGATGCCCGCTTTGCGCAGGTCTTCAGATTTCACAACAGGATTATTTTGACGGATGCGAGTGATGGATGGAGCGAGTTGCTCGATCCGCTGCTCCTGTTCGCGAAGGAAAGGGGCTCGTTTGTGGGATTCAAGATGGGCGCTGAGGATTTGGAGAGAGGCGGTGGCGAAGTCATTGGCATAAAAATGGGCCCACTCGGTTCGTTCGATAGGGTGTTTGCGGATGAGCTCTTTAGCGCGGAAGAGGAAGGCGACGAATTGTTGATCGACGTTGGAGAGTTTAAGCCGTTTGCAGAGTTCGAGCTGCTCCTGAAGAGTGGCATGGGGAAAGAGGGGCAAGAGAGAGGCGATGACGGGGACATCAAAGGGGTAGTCTTTGATAGGGGCAAGCCGGTGCTCAATTTCGGAGAGGGAAATCTCTGTGAGAGAGGGAAAGATGGCGCTAAGGAGGCCGAATTCGTGGAGCTGGATGAGCATGGGGCGCAGTTTGCCGAAGGCGTGTCCTTTGGTGAACTCTTGCCAGATCCGCTCGATGGCGACGGCGGGAAAGAGCTCATTGGCATGCGCGCGGATAGCTGCTTCCGTGGCGCTCTCAATGTGAAAGCCGAAGCGGCAAGCGAGGCGGATAGCGCGGATCATCCGGAGCCGGTCTTCTTTGATCCTCTCATGGGGATTGCCGATGGCGCGGATGATTTTGGCTTCGAGATCGACGCGGCCGTGGACATAATCGAGGATTTGTTCAGTGAGGGGGTCGTAGAACATCCCATTGATGGTGAAGTCGCGGCGGTTGGCATCTTCAGTGGCTGTGGCGAATTCAATGCGGGAGGGTCTGCGGCCGTCATGATAGTCGAGATCGCGTCGAAAGGTGGCGACTTCATACTGGTGCCCGTCGATGATGACGATGAGGATCCCAAAGGCAATGCCGACGGGGACGGTATGGGGAAAGAGGGCTTGGATGGTCTCGGGAGGGGCGTTGGTCGCGATGTCGATGTCGTCGGAAGGGTGGTTCAGAAGCAGGTCACGGACCCAGCCCCCTGCATAGTAGGCGATAAAGCCTGCTTTCGAGAGGGTCTCGACGATGAATCGGGCCTGCGGATGCTCTTCCATCAGAAAACAACAATCGTTGAAAAGGTGTAGGCAAATTCGTCTCGCATCCGCCGTTCGAAGTTGAGGTGAAAACGGCCGGAGAGCGATACGGTGAGCCCGTAAAAATATCCCCAGTTTACTTGATTCCGATAATTTAGGGAGGGAATATCATTGCTTCCTTCTACATGAAGGCGCGAGTGAAGATAATCGACGCCTCCATAGGGAGTGAGAAAGAAAAAGCGGGACGAGAGGGCGGCGCTGACCTGCCATTCGGAGAGGGAGAGCTTTTGCTTGTCGGTGAAGGAGAGATTGAGGCGGTTGAAGAATTGGAAAAAGGAGTGGGGCGATTCGGGGATAGCAAAATAGGTAAAGTCGGTGCTGAGATAGGTCTGGCCCCATTGGAGGAGGATCACTTTGCCCCCGGCGCTCCAAGAGAATTGATATGAGGTATGAGGATCGAAGATGAAGTTGGAGAGAGAGGTATTTTTTTCTTCGATGATCTCTCTACTGCCCCCCGCGGTGCCAAAGAGCTGCAGCCGCTCGATGAAAATAAATGAAAAACTGGCGAGCTGCGAATGAATACCAAATTGTTTCACCGCGTCTTTGGGATCGAAGGGGGCTGAGGGAGAGCCTTCTAATTCATACCGTTTGTCATAGGTGTTGTCGTAGATATAGCCCGAAGTGAATTTAAAAAAGGGGTAGCTGGAGGAGAAAAATCCGGCGTTCATGATCGCCGGATCCGCAGGGTTGCCCACATAGGTGGCGCAGAGCGGCAGGGCAATTAAAAGACAAAACCATCTCATAGCGTCTTACAGTATACTGGAGGATTTGATATATTTCTTCTCATGAAGCAGAAAATTTTCCGATTGCCCGAGACAGTCATCAACCAAATCGCTGCCGGAGAGGTTGTTGAAAATCCCGCTTCGATTGTGAAAGAATTGATTGAAAATAGCCTCGACGCGGGGGCAGAGACCATTGCCATTGAGATCGTCAGCGGGGGACAGCAACTCATCCGAATCGAAGATGATGGGTATGGCATGGGGCCGGAGGATGCGGCGCTTTGCTTAGAGCGGCACGCGACGTCCAAGATCCGCTCGGTAGAGGATCTGCAAGGGCTCAACACGATGGGATTTCGGGGGGAGGCATTGGCGGCGATCGCCTCTGTGTCCCATCTGGAGCTGAAGACATCGGATGGGACTGCAACCCGGATTGTGGCCGAGGGAGGCAAGATCGTGAGCGTTGCGCCTTGCGCGCGCAATCGGGGCACGACGATTGAGGTGCGCTCCCTGTTTTACAATGTGCCGGCGCGGAAAAAATTCCAAAAATCGGCAAGCGCCAATACGGCGCAGGTCGCCCGGATGGTCGAGACGCTTTCATTGGCGCATCCCCATGTGGCCTTCTCGCTCCACTCGAACGGAGGTGTCGCTTTTGAGGTGAAGAAGCGCGCGATGAAGGAGAGGATCGAGGAGGTGGTGGGATCCTTCGAGCATGAGATCCAAAGGGGTGAGATCGGGGGTTTTATCGCAGCGCCTGCAAAAGCGGGGCCGACCCGGACGGGGCAGTATCTCTTCATCAACCGAAGGCCGATTTTTTCCCCGCTGGTCGCTAAGGCGGTCAAAGAGGGATTCGGCACCCGGATTGGAGAGCATAGCTACCCCCCTTTCGTCCTCTTTTTAGAGGTATCTCCAGAGAGCGTCGATGTGAACGTCCATCCTCAGAAAAGGGAAGTGCGCTTTCGAGAGGAAGGAAAGATTTTTCGCCTCGTCCAAGAGGCGGTGGCAGCGGCTTTTGCTCCCTCGGTTTCTTTTCCAGAGTCCCTCTCGTTTACGCCGCCCCCTGCCTTTTCCTTCGCCGAGGAACTTCCTTGGGAAAGAAAAGAGGAAGCCCCTGTCGAATTGCCCCTTTCGTTTGCAGAGAGGCCGCTGGCCGTATTGGGCTCCTTCTTATTGCTCCAAGCGGAAGGGTTGACGCTGGTCGATCTGGCGGGAGCCCACGCGCGCGTTCTGTTTGAAACGCTGAAAGAAGAAAGGGGGGCGAGTCAAGCGCTGATTTGGCCCTTGCAGCTGGAATTAAAGCGGGGCGAAGAGGCTATCGCGGAGGAATTGCAAGGGATTGGAATCGAATGTCGCCTATTGGGATCTAAAACGCTGGTGATCGATGCGCTCCCCCCATTTTTAGAGGCGGCTCACTTTCCTTTGTTTCTGGAGAGTTGGAAAGAAAAGAAAAAGTTAGATCAGATGGCTCCCCATTTTTGCCGCCGGATCAAGAAGAGCTATTCGCTCGAGGAGGCAAACGCCCTTTGGCGCCGTTTGCAAAAATGTGGGGATCGCCTCTATGATCCTCTGGGGAGAAGGATTTGGACTGCCGTGCAGGCAGAGGATTTAGAATGGATGATTCGCGGATCAAAAAATTAATCGGTCAGAGAGAGGAGCCCTGCTTGGTGGAGGGGCTGGCCGACCTTCTTTATCTCACGGGAATGTCGTTTTCCAAGGGGCGTTTGCTGGTGGGGACTCAGGAGGCGATTCTCTTTGTCGATGGGCGCTATTATGAGCGGGCCAAACAAGAAGCGCCCTGTCCTGTTTTGCTTTGGGAAGAGTTCAAAAAAAGGAAAGAGAAACGGATATGGTTTGATAGCGCGACCGTTACCTATGAAGGCTATTTGGCCCTCAAAAAGGAATTGCCCCATGTGGAATGGATTCCGACGCCCTCTCCGGTGCGGGAATTGCGGATGATCAAAGAGCCGAAGGAGATCGCAGCCTTGAAGAAGGCGGCCCAATTGACATGGAGGGGCTATCAGAAAGTGATCGAGGCATTAAAAGTGGGTGTCAGCGAAGAAGAGTTGGCCCTCGAGTTTGAGTTTTTTTGCCGGAAAAATGGCGCTTCTGGGATCTCTTTTGCTCCGATTATCGCCTTTGGAGTCCATAGCGCCTATCCACACTACCGGGCGGGCCCGAGTCGCCTGCAGGAAAATCAGATTGTCTTAGTCGATGTGGGCGCTGTGGTCGATGGCTATTGCGCCGATATGACCCGGATTTTCTACTTCGGCACACCCGATCCGCGGCTTGTGAAATTGGAAGAGATCGTACGACAGGCCCAGAAAGAGGCGATCGCGCATGTAAAACCGGGTATTAAAGTCGGAGATTTGGATCAACTCGTTCATACTCTGTTTGATCGGAACAATGTAAAGCCGCTTTACATTCATAGCTTGGGTCATGGAATTGGACTGGAGGCGCATGAATATCCCCGTCTGCTCTTCAATGGGGTGGATCGAAATGCGGTGTTAAAGCCGGGGATGGTTTTTACCATAGAGCCCGGTCTGTATCAACCGGGAGTGGGAGGAATCCGCATCGAAGACATGGTATTAGTCACGGAAAAAGGACATGAAACTTTTTTTTCGCACGAGTGAGCTCCTCAGCTTTCGCAAAAAAATCATTCTCGGCAATTTGCTTCTTCTCGTCATTTGCTGCGCCGCTTTTTTCCCTTTTGTCGAGTGGACGGTCAATTGGATTATCCGGCGCTCCTTGACGCAGGGACCTGACTTCACCGCCGAAAGAGTGGGCCTTCTCACTCGGGATTTTTTGACTGGGTATATGATTTTCACCTTCATTCTGATCGCGATCTCTTCATTCGTCGATATCGCGATCATCAACTACATCACCCGTCCAATTCAAAAGATTGTGAAGGTCATTCAACACTATCAAGGAGGAAAGGATGAGTTTTTGCCCCCCATTGAACTCGACGCTTCTTCGCAGGGAGGGGAATTTGACAAGCTCGCTTTCACGATCAATTCATTGGGAGAGCGGATTCAAAAGCAGATTAAAAATCTGACTTTGCAGAGGAAAGCGACGGAGGATATCCTCGAATCTCTGCGAGAAGGGATTATTGCCACCGATCCCAGCGCAAGAGTGACCTTTGTCAATCAGGCGGCCTGCCGCATGCTCGGCGCGGAACAGAGCGAGATTTTGAAACAGCGGCTCAATGCGATCACCGCGCAAGCCCCTGATCTTGTCAAAAAGTGCCATGAACTCATCCTGCAAGCGCTGCAGACCGCCGAATCTGTCGTAGTTACCTGGACAGAACGAGACCAAGGCTCCCTCGTGCTCGATCTCATCTCCGCTCCCTTTGTCCATCAAAGCGGCGCCCTTCTCGTTCTCCAAGACAAGACCTCCGATTATCGGATCGTCGAAATGGGGAAGGACTTTATTGCCAATGCGTCTCATGAGTTGCGCACGCCGATCACCATCATTCGGGGCTTTGCGGAAACGCTGCAAGACATCCCCGATCTCTCTCAAAAAATGCTCCATGAGATCACTGAAAAAATCGTCCGAACGTGTGGAAGACTCGACAAACTCGTCCGCAGCCTCCTCACTTTGACAGATGTCGAAAATCTCTCTGAGGATCGCTTTAAGAACGTCGATCTGATCCTGATCGCGGAAAATAGCAAACATTTTGTCCTCGCCGGCTATCCACAGGCGCACATCAGTTTCAAAAGCGAGGT
>CAYNWC010000011.1:0-6513 GCA_964400805.1 uncultured bacterium
CCCACAGACCCCTTGTAGACCTCTTCAGCATTGACAATAGTGCTGATCATGTGGATATGGAGGTCGATTTCAGGTTTCTCTTTGTGGACCTTCTGGGCCCGTTGGGGCCAAACGCGCTGGATCTCCGCGCGGCTCTTCTCAAAATGACGGATGTTGGCGGCAAAGAGCTTTGTCTGCCCTACGCGGCAGCACCCATTTTGCTCCTTCGTGTCGGCAAAGAGGTTCGATGCCTCCCCTTTAGCGCAGAGAGTGAGGTTCTTCTCCACCTCTTTCTCCCGGTATTTGTAGACTTTTGAATAGAGCGAGTACATATCCTCATTCTGCAAGATCCGCTCGGCCGCTTTCTTCGGAAAATGGCGATCGCGGGGCAAGTCGTCGAGGTTGACTGCTTTGGTCTGCTTTCCCACAACGAGCGATTTGAGGCGATTGAGCAACGAGGCCACACACTGCACATCGAGGGCGCTCACCTTGCTCAAAAGATCGGTGTCATCGATGATTCCATAGAGAAAGTGAAGATACTCGACATACTCTCTCTTTGGGTCGATGAAAAAGGGTTTTCTATGGGACGCATCGTTGATCTCAAAGGCCTTTTGCGCGACCAGGGTATTGCTCGACTGGGCGTCCGAGAGGATCGCCAGAGGAGGAGAAAATGTATTCAAAGAGGTTTTGTGATGGTCGATGACGCTGATCACCTCCAAATAAGGAGGTATCCCCATCTCTTCGCGGTTGCAAAAATCGCGCAGCGATACAGTGCCCAGCGTCGCCTTATGGAGTTGATAGGCCTGAATCACTCCAATGGGATCGAGCTGGTCCCGATCGGGAGAGACGACGGTCAAATACGAATGGTGGCCCATCTTATTGCGGATCTCCTCCACATCGGAGCGCCCCGTCACGGTCGTGGGCTGATGGTCAAAAACCTCCCGCTTTGTCTTGAGAGCGATATCGAGCTTCTCCAGCCGAGTGCGGATCTGCACAATGCCCAAATGGAGTCCCTGAATCGCCCCTTCCAAAAAGGTGAAGATGCGGGGCCGGTCGTCGATGAGATGCCCCTTCGCATCGAAAAGGTTTGCCTTCTGCATCTTGGCGATGAGCCCCTCAATTCCGCCAAAGGGGATGCCTCCCCATTCAGACAAAACGACCGCCAATTCCTCGAAATGGGCCTCGAGCCCCTTCTTGATCCCCAACACGCGCTTCAAAAAGCGATCGACCTGCTCTCTCTGCTTCCCGGAAAACTCGTGCGCCGGCTCGCAGCTCCCCACTTTCATCCCCAAGAGGCGCTGCAGGAGAGGAGCCACTTCTTTCAGGTGCAATTTCTGCTGCGCGAAGAGGGAGATCCATTGCAGATGCAAGCTGTTTTCAAACCAGCGCAAACAGCTGCTGAGCAAAATGATCACTTGCCGCACGCCCTCTCCATCGGTGGAGCGCCAATCGCCCACATAAAAGCCCGCATCATCGACGATCACGACGGCGGCATCCCGATCGTGGTCGATCTCCGCAATCGAATCGGTGAGCGTCTTTTTCTTCATCCCCTTTTGCGTGAGCAGATCATGCCCCGTCAAATTGAGCGTTGTACGCGTTTTCGGCAAATGGGTGAAGACTGCGGGACCAAAGAGATCGCGGAAGATCCAATCGATCTCGATCTGCGACGCCGGAGGCCCATCGGGCAAATTCCAAACATGGAGCCCCTCTGTTACGCGCGCCGCAAAGGCATCCAGCCAACCCCAAAACGAGGCGATCGTCGTATCTAAATCGGGCGACTTATGCGCCGTGACGAAATGAGTCCCCTCATAGACCTTCCCCATCCCGATCGGGAAAAGCACCTGATAATCACCCCGCTCGACCCACTTCCCAGCGACTTTTCCGCGCACCTTCCGATTCTCTTCGAAGTCCAATCCCGACTGGTGATTGAGCCACGTCTCAAAACTCGTCAACCCATAATGAGGCAGAATCTTCCCTTCATCAATGCGCGCCACAAATTCGAGTACGGCCGGCAGCAAGAAACACGGCTCTTCGGCTTCCTGGATCAACTGCAGTAGAGCGCGATTGACCGCATCGCTCCGCTCCCGATCCATCCCCTTTTTCGCTGTTTTTAAAGTTTTGATGACGCGGTCCAGGCCTTTAAAGCGAGGCAACTGAACGCGGTGACTACCCAAAAGTTTTTTCATGCTAAATCCTATCGGATTGAGCAGGACTCGAACCTGCGACCGCCCGCTTAGAAGGCGGGTGCTCTATCCACTGAGCTATCAATCCAAAGCATCCTAATTTATCCGTTAGAAGGGGTATTTGGCAAGAATTCCTTGCCTTTTACCGTTGGTTGAGATAATTTTTTCAATCCTTATGAAAACATTTTGCCTATTCCTATTTCTGGCTCTCGCGCTCTTTGCAGATGAAGAAGAGGAAGACCTCTCCTCTCTTCCGCTCACCATCACGCATCATCACATCGAGCTCGCGAGCGGTCCGCTCGCCTACACAGCGGTCACCGGCATGTGCCCCATCTTTGGACCGAAAGGAGATAAAGAGGCCGAACTCTTTTTCATCTCCTATGCGAAAGATCAAGAGACGGATCGCCCCATCACCTTTGTCTTCCCGGGTGGCCCGGGCGCAGCCGGAACGCTCGAATCGATCCTCGCCTTTGGCCCGCGCCGCCTCCTTACGGCCGGCGAAGGAAGAACCACGCTTCCCCCCTACAAAATCATCGACAATCCCCAAACGATCCTCGAATACACCGACCTCGTTTTCATCGACCCCGTTCAGTGCGGTTTCAGTCGCGTAGCCGTAGAAACGGACCCCGACTTCTTCTTCAGCGTGGAAGGAGACATCCAAACGCTTGGCGAATTCATCCACACCTACATCGATTACGCGCAGCGGTGGAACTCCCCCATCTACCTCGCTGGCGCAAGTTACGGAACGCTCCGCTGCTGCGGCCTTGCCTCCAACCTTTTCCAATATGGGATCGCCGTGAAAGGGATCGTCCTGAACGGCTGCGCCTTCGACCTTTCCATTACCTTTTCCGAAAGGGATCACGCGCTGCCCGATTGCCTTCTCGTCCCGACGTTTGCCGCCACTGCCTGGCATCACGGCCGTCTCTGGCCCGAAAAAACGCTCCAAGACGTCGTTGAGGAAGCCCGCCGCTTCATTTACGAAGACTACGCTCCCTTCATGCTCCAACCCTCTCGCTTCAACGCTGCGGAACGAGGCCTCTTCGAACAAAAACTCGCCCATCTCGTCGGCCTTCCCGTCGACACCGTGCGCCGCTATAACTGCCGCCTCAATGAGCACATCTATACCGCTGAATTTTTCGGCGCCGAACGGAAGGTGCTCGGCAGCCTCGACACCCGCTACTCAGGCGACATCTCGACCATCGATCCCAACGACTCCCACGACCCCAGCTATCTCGACTCCCTCGGCTACGCGCCCGCCTTCAAATACTACCTGCAAAAAGAGCTCAACACCCATTTCCCTTTCTCCAAATATGTCTCCTTCTCTAGGAAAGCGCGCCACTCGTGGAACTTCTTCACTCACGACTCGTGGGGCGCCCCCAATTTTCTCCAACGGCTGCGCCACACCCTCATCATCAATCCCCTCATGAAAGTCTTCGTCGGCTCCGGCTACTACGATTGCCGCACCCCCTTTGCCACCGCTGAATATTGCTTTGATCACCTCGATCTCCCTCCCTCCTATAAGAGCAATCTCCAATTCGAATATTACGAATCGGGTCACGGCTTCATCTTCGACTACCCCTCGCTCCAAAAATTTAAAACAGATCTGACGCAATTCTATGGCCATTAAATTCGGTCTTATTGGCGCTCAAGGGCGCCTCGGAAAAGCCATCGCAGCCCTCCATCCCATCTTCCCGGTTTCTCGCTCCACGCCGCGCCCCAATCTCCCCTGCGACATCCTCATCGACGTCTCCTCACCCCATGCCCTTCTCGAAAATCTCTCGGCGCAAAAACCCATCGTCATCGGCACCACCGGCCACACCAGCCTCGCTCCCCTCGAAGCCGCCGCCAAGCGCCTCCCCATCTTCTATGCGCCCAACTTCAGCCTCGGCATCGCCCTCCTTCGCAAACTCGCCGCTCAAATCGCCCCGCTCTTCCCCTCCGATATCGACCTCATTGAAACGCACCACGCCCATAAGAAAGACACTCCCAGCGGCACTGCGCTCCTCCTCGCCCAAAACCTCCCCAATGTCCGGATCCATTCGCTGCGCGCCGGACAAATCATCGGCGAACACACCCTCCACTTCACCGCCGCCGAAGAGCGCCTCACCCTCACGCACACCACCTACAGCCGCGACGCCTTTGCGCGCGGCGCCCTCGCCGCCGCCCACTTCCTCATCGGCAAACCACCCGGCCTTTACACCATGGATCACCTCGTATGAAACTCGTCCCGATCAAAAACTTTTTCGTTGGACCCGATCAACCGCTCACCGTCTTTTGCGGCCCCTGCGTCATCGAGAGCGAAGACTTCGCCCTCCGCACCGCCAGCGCGCTCAAAGAGCTCTTCGCCCCCTTCCCCTTTCAATTCGTCTTTAAATCCTCCTACGACAAAGCCAATCGCACCTCTCTCCAATCGTTCCGCGGTCCTGGCCTTGACAAAGGACTCAAAATCCTCCAGCGCGTCCAACGGGAATTCGATCTCCCCGTCATCACCGACATCCACTCTCCCGAAGAAGCTCCCCTTGTTGGCGCTATTTGCGACGTCATCCAAATCCCCGCCTTTCTCTGCCGCCAAACCGATCTCCTCGCCGCCGCCGCGCAAACGCCCGCCACCGTCAACGTCAAAAAAGGGCAATTCCTCTCTCCGTGGGACATGAAAAACGTCGTCGAAAAACTCACCGCCAGCGGCACCTCGCGCATCATCCTCACTGAGCGCGGCACCTCGTTTGGCTACAACAATCTCGTCAGCGACATGCGCGCCATTCCCATCATGCAGCAATTTGGCTTCCCCGTCTGTTTTGATGCCTCCCATTCCGCCATGCTCCCCGGCGGACTCGGCGCCTCCTCCGGCGGCCAGCGCGAATTCATCCCCACCCTCGCCAAAGCCGCCATCGCCGCCGGCGCCAACGCCCTCTTCATCGAAGCCCACCCCGATCCCGCCCGCGCCAAAAGCGACGCGAGCACCGTGGTCCCCTTCGATCTCCTCAAAACCCTCCTAACCCAAATCGACAGGCTATACGCATGTTTAAACGAGCCATCTTCGCTGCCTTTGCGTTGATCGCCTGCGCCGCCTTTGCCATCTACCATTTCCACCTCCGCTCCCGCTCTACCGACTGGCCCGCCTACAATACCCTCGTTCAAGAGAGCACGGAACTTCGCACGCGCCACGCCCTTCAAGAGCAGCCCGCCCATCAATCGCGCCGCGGCGTCCAAAAAGACATCTGGACCCAAAATGAGACGCGCTACGTCCAAATCGAGAGCCAACACTCCCATCTCACCCTCTCGCAAAACAAAGAGAAAACCGAAGCCCTTGAAGAGCTCAAGCAGATCCGCTGTTCTCTTCCTGGCAGCGTCATCCTCACCGCCGATGAAGGGACCTACGCCTTTCCCTCACACCAGTTCATCGCCCAAAACAACTGCCGCCTCGTCCAAGGCTCCAATTATATCGACGGCGCCCGCATCCACCTCGATCTTGCGCAAGAAACCGTCACCTATCAACAGCCCTGCGGCTATCTCGCCCCCTTTCATTTCACCGCCGACACTCTGATCTGGAACAAAAAAGAGAACAAAATCCACCTCGTCGATCACGTTATCATCCGCCATCCCGATCCCCTCCTTCTCGAAGCCGACCACGCCACCCTCACCTTCGACGATCTCCAACCCACCCTTTTCGTCCTTGAAGGAAACGTCCATCTCCTCTCTTCCCATTTCCAAGGCAAAGAGAGTTACGCCCTTTCTGACACCCTCACCTATACCCCTTCCGACAGAAGTTTCCTCTTCTCCTCCGCCCGCAAAGTCCTCTTTTGGCAAGAAGGACTCTCTCTCAGCGCCTCTCAAGTTCTCGTCCGCCCCGACCACACCGTCGAAGGCCACGGCGACGTCCACTTCTCCTTCGACCTCGAAGAACAAAACTCCATCGACCAACTCTTTAAGCGTTACCTATGACCCTCTTCTCCGTCAAAAACCTCATCAAGAGCTATCAAGGCAAACCGGTCCTTAACGGACTCTCCTTCCACATCGAGCCTGGCGAGATCGTCGGCCTTCTCGGCCCCAATGGCGCCGGCAAAACCACCGCCTTCTACATCGCCGTTGGCCTCATCCAGCCCGACGCCGGCGAAGTCCACTTCAAAGGCCAAAACATCACCTCCCTTCCCGTCCACAAGCGGGCCCAACTCGGCTTTGGCTACCTCGCCCAAGAGCCCTCGATCTTTCGCTCCCTCACCGTCGAGCAAAACATCCTCTGCGTCCTCGAAACCCTCCCCGAGCGCGCGGGGGCCCGGGCGGGCGCCGGGGGCGCGGGGCGGGGCGCGCGCCGGGGGGCGGGGGGGGGGGGGCGCCCGCGCGCCCCCCCCCC
>CAYNWC010000011.1:6523-14927 GCA_964400805.1 uncultured bacterium
CAAAACATCCTCTGCGTCCTCGAAACCCTCCCCAATCCCCCTTTCACCCTCGACGCCCTCCTCGCCGAGCTCCATCTCACCCCCCTTCGCCACAAAAAAGCGGCCACCCTCTCCGGCGGCGAACGGCGGCGCCTCGAAATCACTCGCGCCCTAGCCACCCAACCCTCTCTTCTCCTTCTCGACGAACCCTTCGCCAACATCGACCCCCTCGCCGTCGCCGACCTCAAATCGCTCATCCGCCTTCTCAAGCAAAAGCGGATTAGCGTCCTCATCACCGACCACAACGCCCGTGAGATCTTCTCCATCGTCGACCGCTCCTACCTCATCCAAGAGGGACAAGTCCTCCTCTCTGGCACTCCCCAGCAACTCCTCGACGATCCTCAAGCCCGCCGCACCTACTTCGGCGAAGACTTTAGACTCTAATATTCAATGACTTGTAAAAACGCTATCGCAAATAGCATTTTTCAATGTAAAATGTCATTTGCGATGGCAGATTACACAGAACGGTCGATAGCCCCTCCTGAAGAGAGCTACTTTTTACTCGGTCCTCGTGGCACCGGTAAATCGACTTGGCTGCTCAAGAACTACCCTCAAGCCACCCGCATCGACCTCCTCCTTGGGGAAGAAGAGAGACGGTTCAGCCCCTTTCCCGAACGGATTCGAGATGTTGCCCACGCCCTAAAACCTGGCGACACCCTCATCCTCGACGAAATCCAACGCGTCCCCCAACTTCTCCCAGAAATTCACGCTCTCATTGAAGAAAAAAGAGGAATCCAATACATCATGACCGGCAGCAGCGCGCGCAAGCTACGCAGAACCATCAGCGATCTCCTCGGCGGGCGGGCCCTCTTACGGCAGATGGGTCCCTTTCTCGCCTCGGAACTCAAGGAGAAGTTTTCTCTTGAAAAAGCGCTTCAAGTAGGGTTGATCCCTCTGATTTGGGAGTCCACCGATCCCATTCAACGACTCGGTGATTACATCACCCTTTACCTACGCGAAGAAGTGCAAGCGGAAGGGTTAGTCCGCCAACTCAGCGATTTTGCGCGCTTTTTAGAGATCGCCAGTTTCTCTCACGCCGCTGTTTGGACAACCGCTGATATCAGCCGCGAATCCAGTGTGAAAAGAGGCACTGTTGACAACTATCTTCAAATCTTAGAAGACCTCATGCTCGCCTTTTCTCTCCCTGTATTTTCTCGTAGAGCCAAAAGGCGCCTCATCACCCATTCCAAGTTTTATTTTTTTGACGTCGGGCTCTTTCGCGCTCTTCGCCCTCGCGGGATTCTCGACAGCGATAGCGAGATCGAGGGAGGCGCCTTAGAAGGGCTCATTGCGCAACATCTTCAGGCCTGGGTTCATCTCCAAAAAGAGAAACATTCCCTTTCTTATTGGCACACTGCTACAAAGCTCGAAGTTGATTTTATCATTTACGGGCCTCGCGGTTTTTGGGCCATTGAAGTCAAACGATCTGCCAACTTATCGCCCGATGACATCAAAGGGCTCGGCGCCTTTCAAGAAGAATACCCCGAGGCCAAGTGCTTCATCGTCAACATGGGTAAACGCCGGGAAATCTATCGCAACTTCCCCGTACTTCCTGCAGCCGATTTTCTCCTCTCCCTCTCTCCCGAATCCCTTCCTCTATAGCCTCCAACACCTGCCCCACCGGCAACGTCATCAAGCAATCGCTCCCCTTGCTTCCCCCGCACCCATCTTGATAACAAGGTCTGCAGCTAAAATTCTGCGCCACCACCCTCGCCCCTTCATTCCTCCACGGCCCCCACGTCACATCCGACGTCGGTCCAAAAAGCGCCACTACCTTTTTCTTCAACGCGCTCGCCATATGAAATGGCAGGCTATCCACACACACCAGCAACTCGCTCTCCGCAATCAGCGCCGCCAATTCCTTCAATGAAATCTTCCCACTCAAATTCACCACATCCAATCCCCGAACGATCTCCTTGACCATATTCCGCTCCACCTCGTCCGGCCCCGAGCTAAACACCACTCTTTTACCCCGTCGCAGCAACTCCTCTGTCAACTTCCGCATCCTCTCTACCGGCCAGCACTTGAACCTCCACCGCGACGTCGGGTGGATCAACACATATTCTCCTCCCACACACTCTCTCACCCTCTTCCGCGCCGCCTCGCTCACAGCCAAGAACAACTCCCGATCCTCCCAGGCGGGGAAAACCCCCATCCGCCGGATCGCATCCAAATTCTTCTCCACCGTATGGCGCAAGCCCGGCCCCTGCTTTACCACATGCGTATAGAGTCCCTTCTGCCACCGCCCCTTAGGCGCGAACCCTACCCGGACCCTAGCCCCCGCCGCCCAGGCCGCCAACGCCCCCCGATCCCCCTCTGTTAGATTGATGACCGCGTCATACCCCTCCCTCCGGATCTGCCGCAACACACCCCATTCCCTCCTCAAACGGCTCCCCCAACCCAGCCCCTTCCAGCCCCGGTCATACCCCACCAGCCCATCGACCCACGGATTCCCCTCCAGCAGGTCAAACGCCTCCCGATACACATACGCGTCTATCCTCACCCCCGGCAGTCCCTTTTTTAAACCCTGAAACACCGCCCCCGTCAGCAGTACATCCCCTAGCTGTCGCAGCTTAACGACAAGAATTTTCTTCACTTCGCTCAAGTCTGGATAGTCGCCATACGTCATTTTTTACCCCTGGGAACGGCTCAGTTTAAAATTTTTCGCCATTTTTCAATAGAACTTCGTGAGATTTATTAGCCCCTCGTTTACAATGTCACTACAAAAAGCTTATATGGAGACCCTAATGGCTCAAACTTCAACCCAAACCGTAGAACAAACCCTCTCAATCATCAAGCCTGACGCAGTCGGCCAAAACATGATTGGCAACATCATTGAGTACTTTGAGAAAGAAGGACTCAGCGTCGTCGCTGCCAAGATGCAGCACCTCTCCGCCGATCAAGCCAAAGGGTTTTACGCCGTTCACCGCGAGCGCCCCTTCTTCCAAGAGCTCGTCGACTTCATGACTTCAGGTCCTGTTCTCGTCATGGTTCTCGAAGGAGAAAACGCCATCGCTCGCAATCGTCACATCATGGGCGCCACTGACCCCACGAAAGCCGCAGCCGGCACCATCCGCGCCGACTTTGCCACCTCGATCGAGCGCAACGCCATCCACGGTTCCGATTCTTCGGCTACAGCCAAGACTGAGATCGCATTCTTCTTCAAATCGAACGAGATCTTCCCCCGCTCATAAAGTCAAATCGAGACAAAAGGTCCGTCAATGGACCTTTTTATCGGAAATCAGGTCGAGCCCAACCCGTAAACCATCTCCCGCTCTCACTCGGCGGATTGATAATTTGTTGGGGAATTGCATCAATCACAGAAGACTCTTAGTTACGAAAAAAACCTCTGAATAAAAACCACAAACGCTGCAGCAAGAAGATCCTATAGGAAACTTCAGGCGGAATTTCTTCCGCCTGAAGGAATAATCGCCTAATCAATACTCATGCGTTTTGTGGGGAGCCCCAACCAAACCATCCGGGACGACGGCGAGAGTCTGGCACAATAGCATCGAAAATCCGCTCATTGACTGGAGGTTCAGGAAGATGCTCTTCGACAATCGGATGGTGTATTTCTTGGATTTGATCTGCAGGAAGTTGTAGGTCATGCTCTTCTATGATATGTCTAAGCTCATTGCGCTCCTTAACGAGCTGCTCAATATCGGCCTCATACTGCTTTACGCGTTGCTCGGTTTTTTCAATGCGAACTGTGTTCTGCCTTGCGAGTTGAGTGATGGTTTTAACTTTCTCATCAATGACTCGAGTGCATTCAACGATCCGCGGCTCGTAGGCCCGTTTGCCTAAACGGAGAGAAAGGGCATCGGCACATAGAGAGAGATGCCGTTTGGCCGTGGCGATGGGAGAGGTCAGATAAGAGAAGGCGCATTGACAAACGCGCTTGATGAGCCCGCAGAGGGCTACGCTCGCTCGCTGGGCAAACCCAGAGGCCTGGGCGCACAGAGAGGGCCGCTGAGAATTGATTACTTCTGTACTCATAAATTCACTCCTTTGTAAAATATCTTATGCCCATTACGATAAAATTCGTTTCGTTGCTCTTCTGGATACTGGCCCATATGCGGTCTATAATGGACGTTTGCTGTTGGTTTATAAGATGGCGGATCTGCTGTTGGGTCTCTAAGATGATGTGCTGTTGCTGATTGCTTTGAGCTGCGAGTTGATCGACGCGACCACAAAGCGCTGTGACATGCTCGAGAGCCTTGTTGAGTTGCTCTGTGAGTAGGTGTTCACGCTCTCTCGCTAGATTCAATTGCTGGACAAGGGCCGCTCTTTCTTCCTTTCCGACCTGTTCCTGTTGCTCGTATCGTTGGACTTCTTGTCTGACTTCGCGCAGTTGCTGTTGAAGGCTTTGCTCCCTCAAGCAGGCTTGCTCCTTTTCCAGAGTAGCCTTAAAAAGCCGATCGCCGAGCTGCTGAACGCTCTGGGAGGTTGAGGCCAGTTCAGAAACAGGGGCGCCATCGAACGACGGCTTCTGAGCGGCGGGAAGAGGGGAATAAATGACTGGAATCATAGTTACCTCACTGATTAGGGAGAGCGGCGAGCGCTGTCCAATTTCGGGTGAAATTCTCAATCGCAATGCGACCCGAATGACCGGGAGGAAGAGTCTCCTTCGACCGGACAAGCTGGGAGAGAGACTGTTGCATATTCTGGACCAATGGAACTCCCGGTTTGAAAAATCGACCTTCCCCTTCCAGACCGGCAATGCGCGCCTGAGCGCTCGCCAATTGCTGCTCTAGCTCAGCGACAGCGGCGAGGGCGGCTTTTGCGTGCCAGTTTTGGGCTTTGAGGGCGCGGTTTTGTCCCCGGAGTTCTTCGTTGTGGGCCACGGCGAGATCGCGGCGAGCGAGGGCCGTTTTCTCAAGAGAGCCTTGGCTCAGGAGATCGATGCGCTGCTGAAAAGCGGCAACCTGCTGCTGCAATTCGACATTCCGAAGGGTCAATTCCTCGGCGCGCTCAGTGAGCTGGGACCGTTGCAGTTTGAGCCGCTCGTTCTCTTCCGTAGCGCCCGTCAGGAGCTGAACTTTGTTCTTGAGTCCATCGATCTCTAAGCGCACGGCTTCTTCCCGCCAGGCCCCTTTGACGCTCATCCAGATGTTGTAGATGTACAAAGAGACGATGTGTACTTTATCCCCTAACCAAGGATTGATCCAATGAAGGGCGAGGGCAAAGACAAAAGCGATTTTTTTCCCAGCGACTGTGACGACGTTAACAGTCGAGTCCCAAACGCCAGAAACAACTCCTTTAGCTTGGGCAAAGACCCCTTGCGTCGATTGCGTCACCCGCTGCACTCGCAGATCGGCTGGTGGTTCCATCGCAATAGTCCGATGGACGGGAAGAACATCTCCTATAGCTGCCATACGTTTACCTTCCTGTTAAGAGGGGAATAAGGTAAACAATTTCTTTAATTTTAGCAAATAGAATTCTTTAAATTCGCAAGTTCTTCTAACAGAAACTGAGGCATCCGATCGCCAAAGCGTTGGAAGTAGGCGCGCAACTCTTCACACTCTTTCTGCCAAGCGCCTGCATCCACCGCGAGAAGCCGCGGTAAATCGACCGAAAGCCCTCCCAGATCGAGGCCCTGCGGCAAAAGGCCAATCGGAGTGGAAACAGCATCTGCCTCATTGGAAGTCCGCTCGAAGATCCACTTGAGAACGCGGCAGTTCTCTCCAAATCCCGGCCAGAGAAGAGCGCCTTTGTCATCGCGCAGAAACCAATTGACCGAATAGATGCGCGGGAGTTTGTCGGGCGTGGTTCTTCGCCCCATTTCGAGCCAGTGAGCGAAGTAGTCGCCCATGTGATAGCCGCAAAAAGGGAGCATAGCGAAGGGATCGCGCCGCAATTGACCCACTGTCCCCTTTGAGGCGGCCGTTGTCTCAGACGAAATACTCGCGCCCAAAAAGACGCCATGTTGCCAGTTGAACGATTCGAGAACGAGAGGGACGGTGGAATTGCGGCGGCCGCCAAAGAGGATGGCTGAGAGAGGAACGCCGTTGGGGTCGTCTGCTTTTGGGTCATAGATGGGGTTTTGCTTGGCGGGAACTGTGAAGCGGGAATTGGGATGCGCCGCTGGCTGCTTGGATTGGGGATCCCACGGCGTGCCAAGCCACGAGGTGAGATGCGGCGGTGGCGGCGTCCCAATCCCCTCCCACCAGACGTCTCGGTCGGCGGTGAGAGCCACGTTGGTGAAAATCGCATTGCGCCGGATCGTCTCCATGGCGTGGGGATTTGTTTTGAAAGAGGTCCCCGGCGCCACGCCAAAGTACCCCGCTTCGGGATTGACGGCATAAAGGCGCCCATCTGAGCCGAAGCGGATCCACGCAATATCATCGCCGACACACTCCACTTTCCAACCGGGCAGAGTGGGCGTCATCATAGCCAGATTCGTTTTGCCACAGGAGCTGGGAAAGGCCGCGGCGATATACTTTTTTTCGCCCTGCGGATTAGTCAGACCCAGAATGAGCATATGCTCAGCGAGCCATCCTTCATCGCGCCCCAAAACGCTCGCGATGCGCAGTGCCAGGCACTTTTTGCCGAGAAGGGCATTGCCGCCATAGCCGCTGCCATACGACCAGATCGATCGCTCTTCGGGAAAGTGGACGATGTAGCGGTTGGTGGGATTGCAGGGCCAGGGAACGTCTTTTTGACCCGCCTTAAGCGGAACGCCCACCGAGTGGACGCCCGGGATGAAATCGCCTTTGAGATACTCCAGCACCTGCCGCCCCATCCGCGTCATGAGTTTCATATTCAGAACGACGTAAGGCGAGTCGGTGATCTCGATGCCGATTTTGGCATGGAGAGAACCCAACGGCCCCATGCAATAGGGAATGACATACAAGGTACGCCCCTCCATGCAGCCGCGGAAGAGAGCGAGAAGGCGCTCATGCATTTCAGCGGGATCTTGCCAGTGATTGGTGGGGCCAGCGTCCTCTTTGCGACGCGAGCAGATGTAGGTGTTCTCTTCCACACGAGCCACATCATCGGGATGAGAATGGCACCAGTAGCTCGAGGGGCGTTTTTTGGGATCGAGCGGGACGAGAGTCCCTTTGGCGACCATCTCAGCGGCAATGCGCTGATATTCTTCCTCGGAGCCATCGCAAAAATGGACGCGATCGGGACGGCAAAGGGCGGTGATTTCCCGGATCCATTGTTGATAGGCCATGTAAATGAGGATAGGCCATTATAGATTAATAGCCAAATAGTTGGCTGGCAGCAACGGCTGCAACCAGCGTCGCTCCAATTGAAGCAGAGGAGGAAGTAAATAAGAGAAAGAAGAGTGGGTGGGGGAATCTGTCTCTGCGGCGTGCGCCTCTCTCTCTCGTTCTAAAATCCGCTCGCAATTCTTCGAGAGTACCCAAAACATCGAAATAAGTAGAATGTGTCATTTTAACCTTTATTTAAGGATAAAATTATAACACTTACTATCTCGCTGTCATTTCCTCCCTGCGCGTCCCCTGCGCCTCTTTCTAAATAAGCTGGGAGAAGAGGGTTTTAGCGGGGACGATGACAGGGTCTTTTTCTTTGAAACAATCGCGATTTACATAGGGAAGATCGAATCCGATTTGAAAGGCATGGGGGACTTGTAGTTTCTCTTTGTAATAGTAAAGCCAGCGGGAGATGCCTCGATCGCCAGATGCTTTCGCTTCGACGAGAAACCAGGGTTTACGGTCCTTTGTAACGAGAAAATCCACCTCTCGTTTTTCTTTGTCTCTCAGATAATAAAGCCCATACTCCCCAAATCCCCGATCTGTCCAAAATTGGACGGCTTTCAGAAGGTGAGAGGCGGTTAGGTTTTCGAGTCGGGCTCCTTTGTCTTCAATCAGGGCCCAATTCCAGAGATAGATTTTTGGTTCCTTGATTAACGAGCGGGAGAGGTTTTTATGCCACGGTTGCAGGGTGAAACAAAAGTAGAGATTCTTCAACAACTCAATCCACCTTTGTAGAGTAGGAACGGAAACCTTTACCTTGGCGGCCAAAACGGAGTAGTTGAGAGCATGAGAGGCTTCTTCTTGAAGGATTTCAGCGAGGAACTGCACTTGCCCTATTTCTTGAATGCGACTTAAATCACGAACGTCTTCGCGGAAAAGTTGTTCCGTTCTGAGCCGTTTCCAATGATTGAAAAAGGTTTTATTTCGTTTCAAATAGGGTTCAGGAAATCCGCCGAATGCCAGGAGCGCGTCATAATCTTCTTGCCCAATAGGAACGGGTGGCTGGATTTCTTCTGTCGGCAAGTTGGGTCGCACAATTTCCCTAATAGAGAGAGGGTGAGGCCATAAAAGAAATAACCGCCCATGAGGGAGGAAACAACCCGTTTATATATTATTAATACGGCGCAACCATTTACCAATTT
>CAYNWC010000011.1:14937-15681 GCA_964400805.1 uncultured bacterium
TGCGGCACTTTGGTTCGCAAATTTCCCATAATATCCTTCGTGTGAGGCGATAAAGAAAATAACGGCCCATGAGGCTGTCTCCTCCCCTTTTATAGATATTGAGTCGGGCGCTCCCTGTGACGATGATGCGACATTTTTTCTCAAACGTATCGAAAAAACCCTTTAAAAATCGTTTCCAATTTCGATACTTATGAATCTCATCAAAGACAAGAATGGGAAGAGTAGAACGGATCTCGTTCAGTTTGGCCACTTCAGCAATAGCTTGCGGTCCAGCAATAATGAGGGCGCGGTGATCATCATTGTCCCAGTTAAAATAATAATGGAGGGGACTTTCTTGAGAAGCTTCAAGGCTGGTTGTTGTTTTGCCCACTTGGCGCGGCCCCGAAAGAAAGATCATCTGTCGGTTTTGAGCCAGGTGCTCTTCTAGCAAAATTTCATAGGTTCTCTTCATACGACCATTTTAACATATCCGTTAAATTAGTCGCGACTTTTTTCACATATACGTTAAATTGGTCGGCCATAACTACCTTGCTATAAGCAGATTAACTTTTTTTAAGAGGCGTGAGCATATCTCGGGATGTTGCAATAAACTCTTCTAACCAGACTTCTTCTTCTTAAATTTGTCGAGGTATTCGAGGGCCTTGCCGGTGCCGAGGCAGACGGCGAGGAGCGGATTGGGAGCGACGAAGACGGGAAGTCCTGTCTCTTTGATGAGCGCTTTGTCGAGCCCTTTCATGAGGGCGC
>CAYNWC010000012.1:0-14202 GCA_964400805.1 uncultured bacterium
AGATGTCCGCTTGCGCATCGATCAATGGATTTGGGATGGCGCGGGAGGCGTGGCGACCTCCCTCATCGACACCTCGCGCGGAACACCGCCCACCGTGACCTGGGGCGCAGCGATCAACCTCTCCCAACCGGAAGTCGACGCCTTCTTTACCTCTACGAGCGCTGACTCATTGGGCAATGTCTTATCGGGCTGGCAGATCGTGACCGATACCACCGTTTTTCCTCAAGCCACGATCGTTGCTTCGGGAGGAAATTGGGCCACTCCAACCACTCTCTCCAACGTCTCCCCCTCCTTTAGCGTCATCTTGCGATTTGATGGAGCTGGGAATGCAACCGCCATCTGGACGCAAGCGTCGCTCGTTTATTCGGCGCAAAGACCCGAAGGAGGCAATTGGGGCACGCCCGTCGCTGTCTCTTCAGGATCTTCCGCGGGATTAGCCTTAGCTGTGGATAGTTCCAACAACGCCACAGCCATTTGGGTGGAAAGCGGCCTCATCTACGCCTCTACGCGGACCGCAGGAACTTGGTCCATGCCGCAAGCTATTTCCACAGCCGGCGGAGTCGCCTCCCGACCGCAGATCACCGTCGACCCCTCGGGCAATTTCTATGCGATTTGGGTCAAATCAACCGCTGGCATCGGAGTCATTGAATCTGCGACCAAAGCTTCTGGAGGAGGATGGGGGGGCGTCACAGATCTATCGGATAACGGAGAAACGAGCACAAACCCTCAAATCACCAGCGACTCTTCTGGCAACATCTATGCCATTTGGCAAAGATCTGACGGCGCCAATGAGAGAATCCAAACCGCCACCCACCCTTTTGGGCAAAATTGGGGAAGTGTTACAACCCTCTCCACTTCCGGCTCCGACGCAACCAATCCGCAGATCGCGACCGATTCGCAAAACAATGTCGTCGCCATCTGGCAACAGGCGATCAGCGGCAGCACCTACATCGAATCGGCCCTCAACCCCGCAGGCACCGGCTGGCAGGGCTCCACTCAAGGATTGCAATTGCCCAGCAATGCCGATTTCCCGCAACTGGCCATCGATGAAGATGGCAATGTCTTTGTCATCTGGCAGTTGAGCAATGGATCCAATCAGAACGTCATCCAAACCTCTGAGAATTGGGGCTCTCCGGTGACTCTCTCCTCGCAAGGAACATCTGATAACAGTGCCGGAACCTTGATCGTCGATTCGGTCAACAATCTCTACGCCTTTTGGAGCGGATATAATGGCTCTAACTCCTCTGTCCAATCGACCTCTACGCGCGCCTCTCAGCCCGCTCCTCCCTCAAACACTCTCAATCCTCCGACCCAGGGCTTCGGCGTGCAAAAGATAGCGCAATTTGGCGTGTTCCAAGAAAGGTACAATGTTTTATCTTGGACAGCCACCACTTCTTCCATCGCCGCCTATGCTATTTACCGCAATGGAGTCCTCATCGCGACCCTCGCTTCCACCCAATTATCCTACCAAGACCACAATCAACCGAAACGCGAAACGGTGTACGCCATTCAAGCCCTCGATGGTAGCGGGGGCCAAAGCGCTGCACTCATCATAATCGTGCCAAACTGATGAAAAAAACACTCTTTCTCCTCCTCTTCGCCTCTCTATTCGCAACAGAACCCCTCTTAGAGATTAAAGGGGGATACTTTTTCTTCACGAATGCGAAGATGAACAAAGCCTATAAAAGAGGCGGGGCCGATTTGCAGCTCGCCTTCTCTTATCCTCTTCGCCCCCGCGTTGAGCTCTATTCTAGCGTGGAGTATCTCTATCGGAAGGGAACGCCCACTCCAGGCTTCCATTCGACCTTTCAATGCGTTCCGCTCAACCTCGGCCTCAAGTGGATCCTTCCCTCCTCATCGCCCGTTCGCTACTACATCGCCATCGGCCCCCGCTATGCCTTTGCCTTTACCAGCACCAATTATCCCTATGTGAATCAACATCTCTCCCAAAGCGGCTTTGGAGGATTTCTCTCCACAGGCTTCCTCTTCCAACCAAGACCCCATTTTAACATCAATCTCTTTGGCGACTACGCCTACCAAGTGATGCGCTTTCACCCCACCAAACCCAACGTGACAAGCTCCTCCACACAAATAGGCGGCCTCGTCTTTGGCGTTGGTTTGGGGTATCTCTTTTAAAAATTCTACTTAACAGAATTGCACTCCCCTTACTATACTCATTGCCTTCACTCAAGGAGGTAGTTATGGCTTCAGCGGTTTCTTTTTCTCCTCTCCCCTCCAACGGCGCCTCTCCAAGACCACTCGATGGGAACGAGTTGATCGCTCGGGCTGGCAAAGAAGGATTCAAGAGCTATTTCAAAGCGATTCAGTGGGAGGATACGGACCAAGAGCTTGCGTTTGCGGGATTGGCATTGATTGAAGCCTGCGACAAGAAGAGATATGAAAATATCCCTCTCCTATTGGAATTGGAAATCCCCGAAACCCACTTGGAATTGGCCTTTCAGATGCTGGCCAAATATAGCGATGGGCTCCCTTCTATGAAACAAATCACCAAAGCCACTCGTTTTCAGCCTGAATATGTTCACGTTGAAGATATCCAAAAAGCCTTTTTGGATGCCGTTGAAAGTCAGGCAATCGAATCCACTCGCTTTTTTTTAGACGATCTATCCGATTCTCTCAACCCATCCGTGATAGGCGACGCTCTGGTCAAAGCCTGTAAGATGAAAAGGGAGGAGCACATCGATTTTCTTCGAGAGAAGAAAATTCCCGGAGATACCTTAGGAGATGCCTTTGAAATTCTCGCCCAACAGAGTGAGAATCTGGCCCGGTTGGAAGAAATGGCGCGCTCTGTTCCCCCTCGTTCCGTGCTTGAAGCATTCATCACAGTGAGTGGCTGGCAGAGCTCTGGGGGGGTAGCCTATTTCCTGGAGCACTATTCTGAACTCTTATTTCCTGCCACAATCGGTCGCGCTTTGCGCAAAGCGTGTAAAGAGAAAAGCTACGCCAACATCGAACTGTTGCTTGGATGCAATCCCGAACCCTCTGAGGTGGTATACGTCTTCGAAACCCTGGCCACTCATAGGAATGGCCTTCCTACAATGCAAAAAATCGCCCCACCCGAGCAGTTGCCAGAGATGGATTCCTCCTGCATTGCAAATGCCTTTATCAACTTCGTCAAAAATGACAATGCAGATGGAGTGAACTATTTGGTCGACCACATCAACTGGAAAGTGATGATCGAAGCGTTGGTCGAACTGATGAAGAGTCCTTTAGCAACAGTTATTCCCACTCTGCGAACGACCTCTCCTTTCTCGATAGCCACTTCGAGAGATCCGGAACGGTTTAGTCAGATCTTTTATGCAGCGATTAATGAAAACCGTTACGAGCGGATCGACGAATTGGCAAAAAATGAAAAATGCAAAAAGCTTTTGGAACGCTCGGTGAGAGCCCTATTTCTCTATATCCTCACGACAAAACCCGCGACGGCTATCCCCGAATTCTTCAAAAGCGATTGGTCCTTCTTGCTCTCTGACGAAGATTTGGCTGTGGGAGCCGCCCACGTCGCCACCTCTTTTCCCTACTTCCGCACACTGGTTGAACATGGCCGCTATATGGCTGTTTATAACAAAGGCCTGATTTCGCAAAAGTTAACGAGCAAAGCGGCGGCGGCTATCGCACAACAAGCCATCGGATTGCGCCACGAGTGGTTAGGAAACCGCATTTTGGGCATCGCCTGTATCACCCTTCTTTCGAGCGAAAAATTCCCGATCGAACCCGCCTATTTTTCCCGAATCGCCCCACAGGATTGGACCCATGCCTTCCGAAGGGCTCTGGCTCCCAAGGGCAATAGCCAAAATGTCGTTCAGGTCCTTGCGCAATACCCACAATTGGCGAAGCAGCTAGACCTAGAGGCGCTCTTTGCCGAGTTGACTGCCGCGCAACTTTCAGAAGAGAGCGCGAAGCAACTGTTGCAAGTGGGACTCGAGTATACAGATAAGCCCATTGCCACCCGCCTTCGGGGCATCGCCATCATCCATCTCCTCTCAAGCGAAGGATACGCAATCGATCCTCAATATTTTTTTAGCATTTCAATCAAGGATCGGGTTACAGCGTTTGAACGATCTCTGATCAACGGAAAGAGCGTGCAAACCGCCCGCATCCTATTGAAAGAGCCGCAATTAGTCCTCGACATGGACCAGCCACAGAGAGAACAGCTCTTTGCGCTCTCTTGTAAAACCACATCGGAAGAACATCCCGACAACTGGGCTGTCGCTCAAGCTCTCATCACGATCCCTAAAAAAGAAGCGGATCCATCGGATCCTTTTTCCATATCCAAAAAACATCCGTTAGCCGATGCGATGCAACAGGTTCGAGATGCTATTTCTCCACAACTGGTCGAGGAGTGTGTAACCATAGCCGATCAAATGAATGCGCCGGGCATTTTGAGCATGGTGGCCAAAATGACGCAATTTGAAACAGTAAAAACAGAGACTCTCCAAATAACATTCCTACGCGCCGGAGTAGCGGGCCATACAGACATTATGACCGCCTTGCTTCCCGGTCCAAAATCGATGATCGGAGCCCGCGCGGCGGAAATAGCCACTCCCCCGTTCCTCAACAAGGCGCTCCTCACTTTTTTAAAAGAGGCAAACATCGTTCCCAGAGTTTTGGATATTCTCGTAGAGAAACTGCCCGATGTTTCTTTGAGAGAGGCATTTGCTCCGCTGAGCATTTTGGGGAAAATCCGCAAAGCAGAAGACTCTCAAGAAGATGCAATGAAAGACTTTTCCACTTACTTCCCTCAGGCTCTCACCCTCCAGCCATTCCTGATTCGGGTTGTAGAGTCTCCTGTTTTTGAGCGATTATTCAAGCCCAACCCACAGACGGGGGTAAACGCTACACTCGATGCGATCTTCGTCGCGGCTGCCGGCATGGGGGGCGCGTTGGCAGAAACCATCCGTGCAAAAGGAGAGACTTCTCCCCTCTCCTCAACACTCGCTGACAAACAAACGCGCAACGCGCCCAACTTTTGCATCTTCTACCTCTCTCCAGGACAAAAACTCATTACCCAAGAGATCAAACGCCCTTAAACGCCTCTTCGCTATCCCCTAACCGCACAATCGGTTCGGAGGTGGCTCGCCCCTCTTCTTCAGAGGCAGAGTCTGAAGGAATGCGTGTCAATGAAGCGGGAAAGAGGAGAAACATGGGGGCAAAAATGTATTGCACAATCGGAGACGGCGCCGGCTCTGTAGTGAGAAGCAACCATTTTCCCCCTTCAATGCGAATCAACTCGCCGGCGTGCCCATAGGGACACCGTTCTACCTCTGGACAACCTTTATGTCTACGTCTACACGGTTTCGATTTGAAATGGGGGTTATACCTGAGGCCAATCGCATATTTGCCGGCCATTGTTTCCAAGTTTGGATGGGGAGGAAAACAGTCCTTTTGATCCCGAAACACCTGCTGAATCCGTTTGATCTCTCGATTAAACCCCTTCGGATTTTTGAGGGCATCTTGGGCCGTCCGAAATATTGGAGATTCTAGAAGGGAGAGTTGCTGATTGTGATTGTGAGTAGCGATCATGGTAGACCCATCGGTTGGCTTTTTCAATACAGGCTTCGACGGAAATTCCCTCAAAGTCGTTGCATCCCACCTCGAATTGGGGGATGGAGTGTGGCGCATAGAAGGCAGACGCATAGAGAGGCTGGGCCGAAATGCCCAGATGGCGCTCTGCCGCTTGCAGGGCTGTCTGAACGGGCTGTTTTTCTTCAGCCCGGATCATGGCAGTGAGTCGTGTTTCCCCGTGCAAACTTTGCTGGGGAAAGATCGATGAATCCCACACCATGCCCAACAGAGATTGCTTTTCTTGGCTGGGAACCAGATAGCCATATCCTGTTTTGGACAAAGTGGCGCGGGGGTAAGCGAGAGGAACAACCCAAAGAGATCTCTTGGGCGCAGCAGGAGGTAGAGCGACGAAAACCCGATCGGCCTCCCAGATTTTTCCTTGAACGATGACGCCATGGGGTCCGATCGATTCTACCGGGCTATTGAGGACGATGTCGATGGGAAGGCGCTTTTGGAGTGCGTCGATGAGAGTTTCCATTCCATTGGAGAGAGTGAAAAGCCCTTTGGCGGTTTTAGGGGCGGTGAGAAGGCCGCGCAGGAGCGATCCTTTCTCCCGTTCCCACCGAAAAAGCGTGGGGAAACAGGCGCGTACCGAGAGCTTACGGATGTCGCCCGCATAAATGCCGAGCGCAAGCGGGTCGAAGAGCGTTTCCGCGATGCGGGGACTAAAGCGGCGCGCGGCAAAGTCGTAGATCGACTCATCGGGAGAGGCGCCTGAAGCGACAAAGGGTTCGCGCAGGAGATAGGGAATGAGGCGCGGAATGAAAGAACCGAGTGCGCGGAGCCTATTTTTGTGCCAAATGTACCGCTTTTGTGGGGGCGCGGTGAGGATGGGGAGATCGAGATCGCGCAGAAGCTGCAGCAAATGGGGACTGCGCCCTAGCGGGAAAGTGCGGGGTCCTTTTTCAAAGAGGAAGCCCCCTTCGCGACTCGTCTCGATCCAACCGCCGAGGCGGTTTGTCTTTTCGAGCAGCGTGATCTCAACTGTTGGATCGCGCTGCGTCAGAAACCATGCCGCGCTAAGACCGGTGATGCCACCGCCGACGATAAGAACCTTCATATTGCCCTCGAATATTGCCCTTGAGTGAGGTAGGCATCGAAAGCGGCCGCGATGAGGCGGATGAAGAGGCGACCCGTCGGAGTCGCGATGTAGCGATCGGCCGTTTCTTCGAGCAGCCCATCGGCTTTTAGCCCATCGACTGAGGCGAGATGGCCAAAACGTTGTTTGTCGAGCTCAAAGTGGCACATGAGCGATTGGATCGCCGCGCGGCGTAAAAGATCGTCTTCTTTGAGTATGTAGCCCCGATAGATCGGCAATCTCCCCTCTTGAACTGTCGACTGATAGGTGTCGAGCTCTTTGAGATTTTGGAAATAGGCGTTTTCCAAAAAGCCGATCGCCGTCATACCCAATCCAATCAGGTCCTCGGCCTTTTGCACCGAATAGCCTTGGAAATTGCGGGTGAGCTGTTTCGCATGGTAGGCTTTCGTGATCGGATCGGAGGGCAAACCGAAATGGTCCATCCCGATCGCCGCGTAGCCTCCTTGCATGAATCGGGCGCGCGCCTCGACATAGATGCGGAACTTCTCCTCCGTCGAGGGGAGCGCCGCATCGGGGATCGCCTTCTGATGCTCTTTGAGCCAGGGGATTTTCGCGTAGGAATAGAAGGCAATACGGTCTGGCTTGAGCGCCAGAAGCTTGTCCACCGTCTTGGCAAAGCGCTCCGCCGTCTGGTGCGGCAGCCCGTAGATGAGATCGATGTTGATCCCCTCGAAGCCCAGCGCCCGGGCCCGTTCATAGGTCGTCACCGTCATTGCCTCGCTCTGACGGCGCCGCACAGCCTCTTGCACAATCGGATCGAGATCCTGCACGCCAAAGCTCACCCGGTTGAAGCCCAACTGCCTCAAGAGAGTCAGTTTACGTCCTCCATCTTCATAGACGGTGCGCGGATCGATCTCGATCGAGATTTCGGCATCGGCGCTGAGGGTGAAGTGGTGGCGCAGCGCCTCCATCAATTGTTCGAATTCACCTTCCGTCAACGAGGTGGGCGTCCCTCCGCCCAGGTGGAGTTGCGTAACGATTCGTTTGGAAGCGAAGTGGCTGGCTACGAGCGCGATCTCCTGCAGCAGATGAGAGAGGTAGGCGCTCTGCCGCTCGGGCTTGCGGTTGAGTACCACCGAACAGCCGCAAAAGAGGCACATCGTCTTGCAAAAAGGGATATGGAGATAGAGGGAGAGGGGCTTGGAGGAACGGTCGAATTGGAGGAACTTTTGGCTGGTCTCAGAAGGATCGATTGCGTGGAATTGAGGGGCGGTGGGGTAACTCGTATAGCGAGGGACTTGCCGATCCCACTTTTTCAACAGATTTGGGTCCACGTGAATCAAGTCCATAACCCAACGAGTTTAGCCTAAGAGCAAAGAAAAAAGAAAAGGAATTTATTGGTTTTTGACGGTGTCGACGAGACATTGGACGGCAGCGACGGGGACATCGGGTTTGACGCCATGGCCCAGGTTGACGATGAAACCGGGATCGCCTTGCATCGATTGGAGTAATTCTTCCGTTTTTTGCCGGATCACCGGGAGTGGTTCGTAGAGCAGATCGGGATCGAGGTTGCCTTGGAGAGCCATCGGAACTTTTTTGCGCAGCTGGGCCAAAGAAGCCCCATGGTCAAAACTGATCGCATCGGGCCCAATCGCGACCAATTCATCGACGCGCGCGCTGCCGCCGCGCATAAAGAGGATTACCGGAACGTGGACCGCCTCCACAATTCGCTTTAAATAGGGAACGCAAAATTGTTGAAACTCCGCAGCAGAGAGGCGATCGGCCCACGAATCGAAGATCTGGATCGCATCGACGCCGGCCTTCTCTTGCATGTGCAGATATTCGATCGTGACTCGGGTGAGCGGCTCGAGAAGCGAGAGATCGTTATTGATGTAACTGGCCACCGTGAAAGGCCCTCCGCAAAAGCCGATGAGGGGGACTTTCAGTTGGGGCTTGATCAGGCGAATCGCCTCTGCAATGGGCTCCAATACCTCGATGCCGCGCGGCTGCATCGTTCCTTGAATGACGGGCCCTTCTGAAAAATCGAGGGTGAAGCCGAGTGGCAGCGCGACGACGGTGATATCGGAAAAGAGGATCGCTGCATCGACGCCGATCTGCTCGACCGGCATGAGAGTGATTTGGGCGGCGAGCTCAGGCGTAAAGAAGAGCTCGCGCAGCGAATGGTTAGCGCGGAGTTTGCGGTAAGAGGGCAAATACCTTCCCGCCTGGCGCATAAGCCAAACAGGCGGGCGTCCCCGATTCTGGCCTTTAAGCGCGTCGAGGAGCATTGAGGACTCGCTCCACAATCGCATCGGCCGTGAATCCATATTCGATCGCAAGGTCGGGCGCTGGCGCCGAATGGCCAAAACCCTCCATGCAGATCGGAATGCCGTGGCGGCCGATATATTTATACCAGCCAAAGTCGGTTGCCGCTTCAATCGCAACGCGCACGCCGAGATCTCCCTCCACAATCGATTTTTTATACTCTTCGGGCTGTTTTTCAAAGAGAGCCCAGCAGGGCATCGAAATGACCCGCACCTCTTTGCCCAACTTCTCCAAGCCCTGCGCCGTCTCGAGCGCCAAAGAGACCTCTGAGCCCGTGGCGAAGAGCGTGAAATCGGGCTTCTTCTTTTCTCTTTTCACGATATAACCACCCCGACCCATTCCCTCTTCATAGGGCACTTGCGTCGCTTCGAGATCGGGCAAATTCTGCCGCGAGAGGATGAGAGCCGTCGGCCCTTTGTAGCGCAAAGCGGCGATCCACGCCATCCGCACTTCGTGGGAATCGGCGGGGCGAATCACGTGGAGATGGGGCATCGCGCGCAGAGCGGCCAGATGCTCGATTGGCTGGTGCGTGGGGCCATCTTCGCCCAAGAAGATCGAATCGTGAGTGAATTGATAGATCACATGATAGGGCGAAAGGCACGCTAGGCGGATCGCATTGCGCATGTAATCGCTGAAGGTGAGGAATGTGCCGCAAAAGGGTTGGATCATCCCCGTCAGTGAAAGACCGCTCGCGATCGTCGCCATGGCAAACTCGCGCACGCCATACTTGATGTTCCGTCCTACGAAATGGCCCGGTGTCAGAATTGGGAAATCCTTCATCATCGTCGAATCGGAGCCCGACAAGTCGGCCGATCCTCCATAGAGTTGCGGCAGCAGTTTGCCCAATTTTTGCAGACACGCTCCAGAAGAGGCGCGGCTGGCCACCGGCGCTTTGATTTCGAGACCCTTCAGAATCGCCTCTAAGTTGTCCGGCAAATGATGGGACTCCATCTGGGCATACTCAGCGGCCAACTCGGGGTACGCCTCCTGCCACTTCCGCAGCAGGTGGCGCCACTCCCCTTCTAAAGCGACATCTTTCGCCACTTTCTGCTCAAAAAATGTCCGCACCGACTGCGGGACATAAAATTCTTCCTGCGGCAAGCCGAGCGCTTCTTTCGTCGCTGCCACCTCTTCTGGGCCCAATGGCGAACCGTGTGCCTTATGGGTGCCCGCTTTATGGGGCGATCCCTTCCCGATGACCGTTCGGAGCACGATCAACGTTGGCCGCTCTTGTTTCTTGCGCAGCTCCGCAAAAATCATCCCCATTCGGTCCAAATCATAACCGTCGCACTCATACGTATCCCATCCATATGCCTCATAGCGCGCTTTCGTGTCCTCTGACATACACTCAGCCAGCGGCCCATCGAGGCAAATATTGTTCGCGTCGTAGATGAGAACCAGATTGTCGATCTTCAAGTGGCCCGCGAATGAAGAGGCCTCTGAAGAGACACCCTCCATCATGCACCCATCCCCCGCTACGCAGAAGACCTTGCTATTGAACAGCGGGAACCCCTCTCGATTGAACTTAGCGCCCAGCAGCTTTAGACCCAGAGCCATCCCCACCGCGTTGCCCACGCCCTGACCCAGCGGCCCCGTCGTCGCCTCCACCCCTTCCGTCACTCCATATTCTGGATGGCCCGGCGTATGAGAGTTCAGCTGGCGAAAGCGCTTGATCTCCTCCATGGGCAGCTTGAAGCCCGCTAGATGAAGGCATGAATAGAGCCACATCGATCCATGGCCTGCCGACAGCACCACCCGATCGCGGTTCGCCCACTTTGGGTTTTTCGGGTTGTGTTTCAGCAGAGCGCCGTATAAGAAGGCGCCCAGTTCGGCGCATCCCATCGGCATCCCCGGGTGGCCCGAGTTTGCCCTCTGCACTGCTTCCATCGACAACTGTCGAATCGTTCCGGCCACTTTCCCGAGCTGTCTCTTGAGATCTTCGTCCATCTTCATTTCCATTTTCAAAACGTCCATTTTGATCGACGTTCCGCAAGAGATCAAGAGGAAAAATCATTTCTTTGGTATACCAAGAATAAAGAAGAGGGAATCTATGAAATTTTTATATATGACACTCGTCGCCCTAACCCTATCCGCAGAGCCCACCAAGCCTCCGGAGCATAATAAAAGTTTTGTCGAAGCGCCCCGCCTCAAGCCCCTGCCGAAAAAGGAAAAGTCTCTCCTGCAAATCTGCCTCCAGTTTTCCGACCAGAGCCTCCGCTTTTCCCAAGCGCAACTCAAAACATTGCGCCGCCAACTCAGTCGCTTCATGGGCATCCCTCTCACCGACGAAGTCATCGCCCAGATCCAGCAAGAGGTCTCCCTCTTTTACCAAACGCTCGGCCGCCCCCTCACCGCGATCCAAGCCCACATCCAAGAGGCCAACAACTGCATCCTCATCCTCGAACTGGGGAAGAAATTAAAAGAAGAGAAATAATCACTCCCCTCTTCCGGCAAAAACTGCCGTTGTGTTAGGATCCTGCCGCTTAATATGCGGAGTGCATTGTGCATTTCATAAACAGATTCTTCTTCCTCATTTTTCCTTTTTTACTTTTTTTGAACGAAGCCGTTGCAAAGGTACGCATTTTTACATTCCACTACAATTGCCCAGAATTCGTAGAGTACCAATACGCAACCTTTAAGAAATTTCTTCTCGATGACTATGAATGGATCGTCATCAGCGACGCGCCCGATGCAGAGCAGGAACAGGCGATCAGAGAAGTTTGCGAAAAATATAGCGTGCAATGCGCTCGATACGAACAAGATTGGCACTACACAGATCCCGTCACCGATTGGATTTGCGCAAATGTGGATACTGCGAAAAAAAACAGTTGGTTCCAATTCCCCATGAAAAACGGTGGCTTAGATCGTGTGGCAGTTTCTCAACAATGCAGCGTTCGCCACTCCCATTTAATCCAATATGCGCTTGAAAATTTTGGCTATGCCCACAACGACCTGGTCGTGATCATGGATGCGGATGTATTTCCCATCAAACCCACCAGCATCAGAAACTTGCTCACCGATGTCCTGGTCGCGGGAGTCGATCACTTGGATCCAGGCAGCCCTTCAGAGGGTCCCTATTGCTATCATTATTTGTGCCCCCCTTTCATCGTTTTTGACCCAACGAAATTGCCCGATGTCAAACAACTCAAATTTCATGTCGGCTTCCTAGACGGCATGTTGTTTGATACGGGCTCCCAATCTCAAGCCTACCTCGAGCGGCACCCAGAGGTTCCGGTTCGTTTATATCCGCGACGCACCGGCGCTGATTTTTCCCCATGGGATACGGCTGCCTTTAAACATCATGGGTTGGCTTATCTGGGATTGACGAAACTCCCTTGGCCCACCTCCTTCGAGTTTTACGTAGACTCCCACTTTGTCCACTTTACGAGAGGATCTGAACCAAGGAACGATCAGAAGTCAAATAGGCTAAATATCATGCGCACCTTCATGGCCAGTGTATTGGAAGATGAAAGTATATTGCCGGATGAACTGGAGGCGCAGTATGAGCGCGCTCGCATAACCCCATCCGATATCAATGAGCATGTTCCCGTCCTCCGCGCTTTGGCAGCCGAATGCAGCTCTGTCGTTGAGATGGGATTGAGAAGCATGGTGTCGAGTTGGGGCCTTTTAAAGGGTTTGTCGGAAAGTGGCTCCCCTTCTCGCTCTTATCTCGGGATCGATATAAACTCACCCCCGCTTCCTATTTTAAATCTCGCGAAAGACCTCTCAGAAAAGAATGGTATTTCCTTTACTTTTGTCCAGGAATCGAATGCGAATATCGAAATCGAACCGACCGAGATGCTTTTTATCGACACACTCCACCTCTATTTTCAACTCGCTTATGAACTGGAGAAATTTTCCCCGAAGGTGAGCAAATATATCGCGATGCACGATACGGGTCACACAGACACTTACGAAGATCCCGATCCCTACTTTGGAGATCGGAACATCTACCCCGGTCAATATGGCGCAAACAAAAAAGGAATGTGGTTAGCGATCCTCGATTTTCTAGAGAGCCACCCCGAATGGATCTTGCAAGAGAGGAAAACGAATAATTACGGCCTTACAATTTTAAAAAGAGTTAATTAGGATGAAATTTGCATTATTATTTATAACCGCTTTCGCATTTGCAACAGAACCTCTTTCTAACCAAGAAATGTTTGAAAATCAAACGGTTGTCGTTTTGGGGGGAACCGGCTATGTGGGACAAGAGATCATCAAAAGCGTGTTAGAATACAATCCAAAAAAAGTGATCGTCTTGAGTCGGGACGAGGTGAAACAATTTAATCTCCGTAACCTTTTCTCCAGCACCAAACTACAAACTCTCATTGGAGACATTCGCGATTATCAGAGCGTGCTAAACGCGACCAAAAATGGGGATATCGTATTCCACGTTGCTGCGCTGAAGCGGATCGATTCGCTCGAGTCCAATGTAGAGGAGGCGATCAAAACAAATGTGATTGGCTCAATGAACGTATTCAACGCCTGTGTGGCCAACAATGTAAAAAAGGCGATCTTTCTCTCTACTGATAAGGCGTGCCTACCTGTGAGCGCATATGGCGCAACGAAGCTTTTAGGAGAAAAGCTGTTTACGAACTATGACAAGTCGGCTACCCAAACGCAATTTATGGCCGTTCGCTTTGGCAATATTTCGGGAAGCACAGGATCGGTGATTCCCCTCTTTATCGATAAAATTGCAAAAGGTCAGGAGATTTTATTAACCGACCCCTCAATGACCCGCTTTCTGGTCGACAAAAAAGAGGCGATCTCTCTGCTATTTGATGCATTGCGTTATGGGGCTGGAGGCGAGATCTTTATTAAACCTATCCCTGCGATGAAAATTTCTGATCTGATCGACGTTCTCAAGCAAAAATTAAATGCGACTAACCCCGTTAAAATCACTGGACTACGGCCCGGAGAAAAGCTCGCTGAAGTACTCATCTCCGAATCAGAGATCCCGAGAACAATTGAATTTAACGACTGCTATATCATTCAACCGACGACACTCGATGCAAATGGAGAAAAACCGCTCTACGAACGCCAAGGCAAAAAGATGACTCATTGCGAATACAGCTCGAATCAAAACATTGCCTCTAAAGAGCAATTAGCCACACTTTTACAAGAAGATTAGATCTTCCAGCAAAAATTCCGATTGTGTTAGGATCCACTTCCTTTTTTGGAAAATGCAGCAATGATTCGCCTCCTCTTTCTCCTCGCTTTCGCTCTTCTCCACGCCGACCTCGAAGACTATTTTA
>CAYNWC010000013.1:0-13665 GCA_964400805.1 uncultured bacterium
GGTTCTCTCAACGATTGAGAGGGGTGACTCTCACCCACTGTTGCGTGGTCGTGTCCATGATCATATAGCCCATGGTTTTGTCTCTCTCGCAGTAATCGGATGCATTCAATCCGATCAATACGGGATCATGTTCTGAAAGTCTTTTCAGAGTTCCATGGTCTTGCCGATCAACAGACCATTGTTTGTCATCATTTAAAGTAATGATGTCATTCGCCAGGTCAATTTTCGCAATATAAAGAGCATCGGGTCGAGGCCCTTTGAGTAAGCTGATAGGTACAGCTTTGTCCAACCGCATATTGAGAAGCGCATAGCGATGCAGTGAAAAGAGCGCTTGGTTGGGAGCCAATACGATCTCATCCCCTTCTTCCCATCCCTGGAGAGCATTGATATCTGAAGCGCTCCATTGAGATCCATTTCCAAGTTCAAATAGACCTTTTGTCGCATCGGAAGAAGTGATTGCCTGTTTCATGAAAGGCATCACTTCATATTGTTTGAGAAGGTCAAAGCGAATCGACCCCGCCTCTGTATTCACCGTTGGTTCAGGAGTCGGATTTTTATCCGCTCCTATTAACGTAGTGGGCGCTATTGCCAATACTGCGGCGGCTACTGCATAGATAGTCAGATTTTTCATAAAAATTCTCCTTGGTTTTCTGTTTATTTTTCAGGCTTCAAAACATTTCTGAAGTCTGGTTTTCTAAAAAGTCAACGGGTTCGCTCTGACGAACAGATTCGTCGCGGTGTCGATCAAGATGTAGCGCATTGGTTTTTCCAGAGCGTAATCTGACGTATTCACTCCCACCATGATCCGATCGTGTTCTGAAAGTTTGCGGAGCGTTCCATGATCATGGGGATAGACGGCCCACTCTTGAAACCCATTCAGAACGATCACATCATTGGCGAGATCGAGCTTGGTGATGTAAAAGACATCTTTGCCGGTCGGCCGCGGCTCTCTCAAGAGAGTGATGGGAGCTGCCTTGCCCAGCCGCGTATTGAGCAAAGAGAAGCGGTGCGTGGAAAAAAAGGTTTGATTTTGAGAAACCAAAAGCTGTGTATTTTCTACCCAGCCTTTGACCATCTCTATATTCGAAGTGGACCACTTAGAACCATTGAAGAGCTCAAAAGAATGGCTCTCGGGAAAAACCATGGCCAACCCCTGAAATAGGCCGGCAACGGGTTGGAGACTTTCGGTAAATTGGAAATCGAAGTCGGTCGGATCTCGGGGCGCTGCCAACTCTCGGTTCGCAAACAGTTCGTCTGTGATGATTCCAATAGTAAGAGGAGGTGACTCAAGGAGGGTGTCAGAACTCTTCTCTCGATGCGTTGCTTTTTTAACAGGCTCTTTTGAAGACTTTGTGTGTGGCATAAATCACTCCTTTTTTTTGTGGATCTTGGTGTCAACTCCTACTTTTTTCTAACCATTGTATCCATAAAAAATATTTACTCAATCTTTTTCTTTCCTTAACGAGATTTTTGTGATGAGGAGTGGCTTTAGAGGAGAATGAGTTGATGGACAGGAACATCCCACGAATCGCGAGGCAACAGTTCTTCGCACATCTGCTCTTTAAAACCGATGCCGATGGTGAGAATGTCTCCGGCTTGCGCCAAGAAGCGATCGTAGTAGCCTTGCCCATAACCGATGCGATAGTTTTCTCGGTCGAAACCGAGACCGGGGACTAAAATACAATCGATTTGAGAGAGGGGAGTTTTGAAAAGGGAGTCTAACTGATACGGCATTAGATGAAGCCGCCCTTCAGCGGCCAACAGTTGGTTTAGAGGCGTTAGATCGATTTCAGATCCAATGGAGGAAAAGGAGAGAATTTGGCCGGAAATTTGGAATTGCTCTTTGAGACGAAGAGAGGCTTCTCTCCGTCTTTCGGGGGAAATGGCCTTGCGCTGGGCGATGAGGCGCTCGCGCCATTTAGCTTTCAGGGTCAAGAGCTTTTCCTTTTAAATAGGTGACCTTTCTCAAAAAAGCGCCGGTTTCATCGTAGAAAGTGGCGATTCCATTGCCATTCACGACGGTCGAGACGGGCTCTAATTTGTTCAGCTTGAAATATTGTCCACTGACGAGTCGGTCTTCTTCGTATTCCTCGACCAACATCAAACTCCCCTCTCGGAACCAGGCGAGAGAGGGGCCTGATTTTTGGTTGCGAGAGTACTCTCTTTGACTTTGCAATTGTCCATTGTTGTACCACGTTTTCACGCTGCCGTGGATCGCATTCTCATTCCAGCTGAGAGAGAGTTTGGGGTGGGGCTTATATTTTTCAGAGATCCCTTCTAGCTCTGCCGCCAGATAGTATTCGATCTCCTCGCCCTGCTTCTTTCCATTTTTCAAATGGAAAGATCGGTGGATTTCTCTATTGGGAGTAAACTTTTGCATAAGGCCATTGGGTTGGCCGACTCGAAATTCGACGAGAGTGAGGGCCCCATTTTCAAAAATCCCTTGGAACCCGCCTCCATTTTCCACTTCGGAAAGGAGATCTCCTTTCGAGTTATAGTATTGGCCTGTGCGCAAAAGCCCTTCGGTATAGTCTTCGACAGAGGCCAACTGACCTTTTTCAAAAAAAGAGCGGGATTCCCCTTGCTTCATTCCTTTTTTATAATGGGACTGCACCTTCATTTTCCCATTGGGATAGAATTCCAGGACTTCTCCTTCCATTGCATTTTTCTCAAAAGAGACTTCCTTTTCCACGGGTCCCCCTGGATAAAAATAGAGACTAGTCCCCTGCAGCGCTCCCTTTTCATAGGGGATTTTTGCGAGGAGATTGCCCGCCTCATCCCAGACTTGGCTGACGCCGTCGAAGAGCCAATCTCTCTGCGATCCGAGAGCGATATCGGCTGTTCCCCCGATGACGGTCGCTTCGATTTTGATCTGGCCGTTCGGGAACCACTCTCGATACGCTCCATGAGCCCGCATCTCCTCTGCCTCCAAGTACTGAGCGATTGAGCCATTGGGATGGTAGGTGGTGATTTTAGAGTGATTCTTTCCTTCCGCTTTGTAGACGCGGAGCACTTTTTTATACGGCTGAGAGGTGAGAAAATCGACGGTTTGATAGGGGGTCAGTCGGTCGGGGTTGCTGATGGTTTCCGTCAGGCCATTGCGATCCTGAATTTGGATCAACGCAAGGGAGTCGTTTTGGGGGGCTCGATGGCAGCCTACGAAGAGCAAAGCGAAAAGAAGAATAAAAAAAGGTCTCATGGTTTTGTAAACTCCCGTTTCAGAAGATCCATTTCCACTTCAAACACTTCTGTTTGAAGGGGAGTTTTTTGTTTTTTGAGTCGAAAATCCTTGATGATGAGCTGAGGGCTATCTTCCGAGGGGACATAGGGGCCGATCGGCACATCTTCAATCAGAGAGAGGATTTTTTTCAGATCGTTATCATCCATTTGAGCGGAATGGCGCTGCTTTTCATCGACTTCTTTCATTTGGGGCGATGTGCGGATATTTTCCTCGCTGAAGGCCAATCGATTTTGCTCGAGAAACTCGAGCCGTTGCTGGATCGCTTGCGGTTGGGGGAAGGCAGGATGATGCAGCAGCGATTTGAGCCGTTGCCGTTTTGCCTGTAGAAGGGGAAAAGACTCGATCTGTTGATCGAGAAAATAGGGATTCGCGTGCGAATAGCGGCTGAGAAAGCGCTCTTTTCTCGCCTTTCTCTCGGAAGCTGCCTGCTCTTTACGAGCCGCCTTTGCGAAGCGGCCTTGGAGCTCTTCGAGCTGAGTGTATTCCGAGAATAAAAACAACGCGGCGGCGAACAGGGGAAAGACCACTAAAGCAAAGAAAAAAGGAGGGCGGATCCGAGAAAATAAAAGGCGACCCCACCGTTCAAAGAACATATGGACTCCGATTTTTCAAGAAGAAGGAAGTGCGATAGCTATTGTTGAGGGCATCCCAGGTGATCTCTAGATCTGGATTCACCAACGTATCGCCACTGCGCAACGCCTCATGAAACTTCCGCGCATTCATCGCGCTTTTGAATTGAAATTCAAGCTCCACTTTCGCTAAATAGGGCTCTTTAGTGGCGCCGTTTTTTGGGAAAGAGGTCAGCTGATAGTGAATGGCTTGCAGATCGATGGGATCTCCCTCTTTTTTTAACTCTTCCAAGAGAGGATGGAGAGAGAACCAGGAGAGAACCTCGGTTACTTTGGGGGCCTGTAAAATGTAGGGGTATTCCTTATTGTTTTTCTCGATGGCTGCAATCCACTGATCGATTTTCTCCTCTACTTTCTCTGAAGAGCGGGGCAAAGAGAGAGAATGGAGCATCTCTGCTTTTCGGCTGCGGCTGAATTCCAGACCCATTCCCACTAGGGCGATGCCGGTGACCCAGCCCGCTATGAGGAGGGCGGTCGCGTAGACACCCATCCGCCGCCAATTTTTCCGGGGAAAAAATTCCTGCAAGCGCAATTGCAACGGCTGCGGTTGTGCCGCTTCCAGAGCCAGGCCGATGCTGACGGCAAATTTCTGCTCTTCCAGCGTTAACGTAGAATGGGAATCCTCTCCTTCAATCAAATATTCTCTCAGATGAATGAAGGGATCGGTGCGGCCCGTCACAACGAGGCTCTTTTATTCGCGAGAAAAAGAATAGAGCGCTTTGGCCAGTTACTGCCGCAATGTGTTTAGTTGCGCGGTGAGATGGGGATTTAAAGCGGGCTTTAAAAGGAGGAGATCGATCTGTTTTGCCGCGCCTTCGATTTCCTTTTTGAGGAGAATTTTTTTCCGATCTTCGAGTAAGGCGGAAAGGAGCGCTTCTACGCCGATCGGAATGGTGTGTGCCCGTTTCAATTGCCCTTTTTCTAAGAGGACGACGGTCGTTTCGCTTGATCCTAGATCGACGAGAAGAGCCTCTTGTAAATGGGGAAATTTCCATCGGGCAAAACGGCAAAGGGCTAAAGGAATGGTGCTGACCGCATCGGGATCGATTCTCAGTTTTTCGAGATGGGCGAGATGTCGTTGCAAGGCCTCTTTCGGCACGGTAAAAAGCAGGGCTTCTGTAGCCCCTTTTTCCTTTTTTTGTATCAGAGGGACATTCAATACCTCGGCCGGATTGAAATGGCTCGTCGCTTCCGCTTGAAACGCGATTACCTCTTCCATGTGGCGCTGCGAAGAGACCTTCAATTCGAGCGGCCGGATCAAAAAATCTTTTGTCGAAAGGCCGCTCGTAATGTAAAGCCGCTTTACATTTGCCGGTCTCTCGATCGCAATTTTGGCAGTGGGAGGCTTCCCCTCCTCCCAATCATAGAGACAGATGGCTTTAAGCCGTTCGACCTCAATGCCACGCGGACCTTTTCGCAGGAGCGCCCAGCGGACAGAAGGGGGATCTAAGTGGATGCCGAGAATATGCATGAATCGGTGGACCGTTAAAAGAATGCTATTTTATCAGAGCATGACGAAAATTGGAAATCCCTTTAAAATAGATCGACATGAACGGACTCCATAATATCATCCATATTCTTTTTGTCGCTTACACAATTCTTCTTTTTATCCGGATTGTGAGCTCTTGGTTGCCCGAGTGGCAAGCCCACAATCTCGTCCGCTTTGTGGCGTTCTATACCGACCCCTACCTCAATCTCTTTCGGCGCCTTCTTCCTCCCCTGGGCGGAGTCCTCGATATCAGCCCCATTCTCGCCTTTTTCGTCTTGCAGATTTGTGAAAAGATCCTTTTGAGCTTGATCCGATGAACCCCTTTTTCTTAGGCAATACCCCTCTTCTCAATAACGTTCTTTATGCCCCCTTAGCGGGCTGTTCCGATCTGCCCTTCCGGCGGATGTCGCGTCGTTACGGCCCTGGGATTGTCTATTGTGAAATGGTGAAAATCGATGCGCTCGTCCGCCATGATTCCAATACCTATCGCCTCCTCGATTACGATGCCGACATGCATCCGATCGGCGCCCAATTGTGCGGCAGTAAGCCCAAAATCGCCGCTGCAGCCGCTCGGATTGTCGAGGATCTCGGCTTCGATGTGATCGATTTCAACTGCGGCTGTCCCGTAGATAAAGTGACCAAAGATGGCAGTGGATCGGGGATGCTCAAGACCCCGGAGCTCATTGGAGAAACGCTCTCCGAGATCATCGCTGCTGTGAAGATCCCCGTCACTGTGAAGATCCGGGCGGGATGGGATGAGACGACGATCAACGCTGTAGAAATCACCCGGATCGCCGAAAGAGCCGGCGCCAAGGCCATCGCCATCCATGGCCGGACCCGCGAGCAAGGCTACAAGGGCCGAGCGAATTGGGACTATATCAAGGCGTGCAAAGAGGCGGCTCAAAAAATTCTTGTCATTGGCAATGGCGATATCTTCGATGTCCCTAGCGCGCTTAAAATGTTTTCTTACACAGGCTGCGATGCGATCCTCGTTTCGCGAGGCACCATGGGACAGCCCTGGATTGCCGCCGATATCCTCCAGGCGCTCCAAGGGCTTCCCGTTCCCGAGCGATCGGTCGCCGATTTGAAAAAAAGTTTATATGAACATTTTGAAGCGATCGTTACCTACCAACCCGAAAGGCAATCTCTTTTAGATATGAGGCGCGTCGGTTGTTGGTATCTCAAACGGCTCCATGGGGTCAAAGAGCTCCGCGTGCAGCTGAACCGCGCCGCCTCGACAACAGAGGTTTTTCAGCATCTCGAAAACTTCGCGTGGGGGGCGATCGCCCTCAGCCAAGAACCCCTGTTTATTGAAACTCAATAAGAGTCTTCTTTCAGCCGCTCTTCGAAGATTTTGAGGAGGCGGTCGATGTTTTGTTGCGTCTCTTTCGGTTCTGGCTTTACAGCCCCTTTTTTGCGTTTGTTGAGCCACTGGATAAAGGGTTGATTTTCCTGGACGTGGGCGCCATGCGACTTCGCATGTCGGGCCAGGCCCCGGTCATTGGTCACGACGGTGATTTGCTTGGGATTCAAGGATGTTTCGATTTGTTCGACAATATAGGCATCGGCGCTCTGCCCTTTTGGCGCGTAGGCGATGATCAAAGGACTCGAGTAGGAAAGGCCGCTCTCTTCCTCCCTTCGGTGAGCTCCATCGAAAACCAAAGTCCCTTCGATTTTCCGTTTTGCAAACTGTTTTTGGAGGGCTCGAATCACTTTGGATCTGAGAGTCTGAAGGTTTTCTTTGGAGTCGATGAGGCTGAAGATCAAGTTATAGCCGTCGATGAGATAATACATCACCGGCTCATCAGCGACTCGAGAGAGGGGATCATCTTGTCGAGGGCTTTACGGCGATGGGAAATGCGATTCTTCACCGATTCGCCAAGCTCCGCAAAGGTCTTGTTATAGCCATGTTTGATAAAGAGGGGATCGTAGCCAAAGCCGCCTCCACCTCGATCCTTGGAAAGGAGAGCGCCTTCGCAGGTCCCTTTCACACACTTTTTCAACCCTTCGGGAGAAGCGAGGGCGATTGAGCACTCGAAAAAGGCCTGTCGGTCCTCTTCCATCAAATGCTGCATCTCTTCGAGGAGTTTTTTCCGGTTTTCGAAATCGGTCGCATCGTTGCCTGCATAGCGCGCGGAGAAGACCCCGGGAGCCCCATTGAGCGCAGGGACGACAAGGCCAGAATCATCGGCGATGACCCAGCGATTGAGTGTCTTGGCCGCATGTTCTGCTTTTAGCGAGGCATTTTCTTCGAAGCTCTTGCCCGTCTCTATCGGAGGCGCATATTCGGGGAAGTCGCAGAGACTCAGTAGATCTAGCCGGAGAAAGGGTTTCAGGATTGAGCGAAACTCACGCACCTTGTGCATATTGGTACTGGCGACGACCAGCTCGAGGGGAGGAAGAGACTGATTCTTCGAAGATGGCATATCGTTTTTAGGATATGCCATCTAATTTTTCTGATCAAAGTAATTGTCGATATCGGTGATCGTGAAGGTATCCCCCTGAAACTCAAATTTCTCTCCAATCGAGAGCCCTTTCATCGCTTGGGCGAGCTTGGATTGGAAGGAGAGGATGTGCCTTTCCGGATCGGCATCCCAGGGGCCGAGGAGGGTGAATCGCAAATGCTCTCCTTTGGAGTCGCGGCAGTGAACCACCGAACCGACAGTCACCTCATCGGTCGAAACGTCTTGGGACGTGAGGATACGGGCTTTGGCAATCTGATCCGAGAGGAACTTGAGTTCCGACTGGAGCCGATCGCGCCGCTCCAAAGCGGCTTTGAATTCGGCATTCTCTCTCAAATCGCCCAGAATACGGGCCGCTTCGATCTCTTTTGCGTTATTCACCGTTTCCACAGTGGCGATTTGCTGAATCCGAGTCTGGGTTTTTTGGAATCCCTCTGGAGTTGTCCAAATCACTGTATCTTCAGAGCTACCGTTCTCCTTCTCTTTGCGGAGGCGGCCTAAAGAGGGGTAGACGACTTCAGCCAAGGAGTGGAGAATCTTGATGTCATGGTCGGTCAAGGAGCCGCATTTGGTCGCCAAAAGGAGATATTCTTTGACCTCTTCCAAGCTCGATTGCGCCAGGATATCGCGGACGATCTGATACCGATCTGCAGTGAGTAAGGAGAGGATTTTTTTCGCCAAGTCGCGATGCTGCGGTTTTTGCTCGACATGGTCCAAAATGATGAGAATTCCCTCGAAGAATCGATTTTTCCCCTGAGCATCTGCGAAAGGGAGCTTCGATTTTTTATCGATGATCTTCTGGAAGTACCAAATAAACACTTCGGGGAAAGAGAGGGGATGAATGAGGAGGGAGGTGAGCTTTTGCTTCAACGCCTCTTTGGTCTGCGGGCCGTCGAGCTCATGGAGGATAAAGTCTCGCAGCAGATTTTGCTCCACTGTGAAGAGGAGATCGAGAAAGATTTCCTGCCAATCTTTGCGCAGTTTCTTAATCTGTTGCAAGGCTCGCTTCTGAAATCCCATCACTGCAATGGTGCGGATGATATCGGGGGCCGTTTTTAAGCCGGCAATCAATAAAGCAATCGGTTCTCCGATTTTCGAAGCGCCGAGATCTTCTAAGAAAAAGAGCACCTGCAATTTTTGGCTTTCGTTGAGGGGTTCTTGGTTCAAGATTTCCTGAAAACGGGCTTCGAGCGACGCTTTGAATTCCCCATTTTTCAATGTTTCGGGGAAGTCGCGCAAGAACGTATAAACCATTTGGATGGTCGCATTGACGCTCGGTTTCGCTTCCAGAGCTTTATGGAGTGCCACCTCATGAGGCACTTCTTCCGTCAGAAGGCGGAATGGCTCTTTCAATTCTTTAGGGCATTCGATCTTCGTATCTTTTTTCAATTTGGCCCGAGCCGTCTGCCACCAGCGGTTCCAATCTCCCGTGGGGATCACCAAATCGGAGAGCTCTTCCTTGATTTCAGCCGCTGTTTTAGGCCCCAGGTCGCGGAGCAGCGAGCGGATCATCTCGCTCGGATGTTCTCTCGCCTCTTTTTCTAGCCCATCTGGATCTCCGAAACGGCGGGAATAGAAATGGTCCATCGACAAAGGAAGGAGCGTTTTAAAGGCTTTTTCAAAAGAGAAATGCTGCGCGCCGATCACATATTCGAACTCGAGAGTCAACTCTTCTCGGACCATTGAAACGTCGATGATTTCTCCTGTTCCCCAGCCACCGGTATGGAAGACGAAGTTCCCTTTTTTCATATGGCTTAAGAGCTCGAAGTTGCGGATGGCCGACTGAAAGCGCTCTCGATTCCGGAGGCCGATGAGGCGGAGCTTTTCCAGCAACAACGGGTCATTCTCATGGCGGTTTTTCAAATATTCGGTGGCTAGATCAGCCAGATCTTCGCTATTGGTGGTCTCTAGGTCAAAGATCAGCCGCAGGGCTCCGTGCGCATGATTGGCGTCTTTCAATTCCCTCCAAAGGGGGAGGATTCGCTCCACATGGAGGCCAAAGGGTTTGGCGAGTTCAGAGGATTTGACACTTTCCAAGACGGCGATGATCTCTTCTCCGTCGGGTTGATCTCCGTAGCAGTATTCCTCCCAGATTTTTAAGAATCCGGGATAGTCATTATTTTGTATTCTTTCGCGAAAATCTTTTAAATAAGCCATGCACCTGCTCAAAAATAATCTCAAGGTCAACCGGCGAGTATAGACAATGGGAGGGTTTAGGAGAAGATAATAAGGTTCAAAACTTTCTTGCCAGAAAACAGGAATGCCTCATACCCTTGCACCATCCTCTCTATGAAATATCTCTTTTTGTTGTTGGTTTCTTGGGCTTTGGTGGGCGCAGAATGCGATAGCGCTCAGCTCTTTAAAGACTTAAACCTAGTCAACACGATCGACCGTCAGATCCACGATCGCTTGCCGCTCTTGGTCAACTATCAGCTGCAAGGGGGATACTTCACTATGCCGTCGGCGAGAACCTACCAAGCCGGGACGTTCGGTTTTGGCTTCAGCTATGTGCCCCCGTATCACATTTGGAATCTCGGATTCCAGTTCTTCGATCATATAGAGACGACCGGGAATTATTGGGTCTACAAGGGTGTATTGGATGGGGCCTTTGGTCATTTGGGATTTGGGGATTCGGCTGAGCGGGCGGCGAATGTCAAATTTGTTCTCCTCAGAAAAGAAGATGGATTTCCCTACCTACCCGACTTTGCCATCGGGTGGAACGACTTCCTGGGGACGTGCCGGTTTCGCTCCTTCTATGCAGCCGCCACTCAAGAATTTCCTTCCTGGAACCTAGAAGGAACTCTCGGCTGGGGAAACGGACGGATTCAAGGGTTTTACGGCGGTCTTGGCTGGACCCCGTTTCGGAAGTGGGACTTTTTCTTGAAAGAGTTAACAGTGGCCGCTGAGTATGACGCCAATAACTATAAGAAACACGCCCACGAACATGAGAAAGGAAGGAAGGTCAGCAGCCGGATCAATGCCGGGCTCCAACTCGGGCTATGGGACCTATTTCGACTATCGACCAGTACCGTGCGGGGAGAGGAATGGGCCGGCAGCGTCGCGTTGAATTACAACTTGGGCGATTCGAAAGGGCTGCTGGCCAAAACCAAAGATCCCGGCGTATATGCAACTCCCATCGATCGAGAGCCCGTAGGCGTCATCCGCAGTCGGCAAGAGTTGGCCCAAGAACTCGCTTTTGCCTTTCAAGAGCAGGGATTTGATCTCTATCGCTTGTACCTCATCCCGGAAGAGAAGGGAAAAGATCGTCTTTGGATAAAGGTCGTCAACGTGCGCTACCGGGAGGAAGAGGAGGTGCGGCGCAGAATTGAATATGTCCTCGCCGCTCTAACGCCTTCGAATGTATCGACGGTGACCGTTGTCACGGAAGCCGATGGGGTGCCGATTCATGAATATCGGTTTCGGCGAGAGGATCTACAGCGATTTGCCGAAGGGAGACTTGGCCCCAATGAGTTTCGGATCATCGCGCCGCCGCGGGAAGCGTCGAGCAAGCCATCCGACTACGAAGCGGGGCTGCTCTATCAGCGAAGAAAGCGGATCTGGCTCTTGACTTTCCGCCCCTGGTTCCGCTCCTTTTTGGGCAGCAGCCGGGGGAAATTTAAGTATGAAGTGGGATTTGCCCTCAATCCGGAAGGGTACCTATTTGATGAGATCTACTATAACATTTGTGGAACCTATACCATCAAGTCGAGCGCCTTTGACATCGACAGCCAAGACTTTCTAAATCCCTCGCGCCTCATCAATGTCCGGACCGACTCGATTCTCTACAATCAATCGAATTCATTTCATTTAGACCAGGCCTACTTGCAAAAGAGCTGGAATCTAACCGATGGGTGGTTCGCTCGACTTGCAGTGGGCTATTTTGAGACCGCCTACGCAGGCATTGCGGGGGAGGCGCTCTACTATCCCGTCCAGGCCGATTGGGCCGTCGGTTTTTCAACATCGAGCCTTCTCAAACGGGGGTACTATGGGGTTGGCTTTCAGAAGATCCGGAAGCTCACCTCCGAAGGTCCCGTCTACTTCCCCTATACCGGCCTCCAATATTTCGTCGACTTCTATTACCAATATAAGCCATTCAGCCTCGATTTTAAAATCAGCGCCGGGCAATTCCTCGCTCGCGATAAGGGGATTCGGATCGAAGGGGGGCGCACCTTCCAAAGTGGACTTCGTGTTGGGCTCTGGTGCACATTGACGAATGCCGAAGATGTGGTGAATGGGAGTCGCTATTATGACAAAGGCTTTTCGATCACCTTACCCTTCGATTTCTTCCTGAACAAATCGAGCCGCACGCGCGTCGGCTATTCGATGTCTGCCTGGCTGCGCGATTGCGGCGCCGTTTCCGCCACCGGCAAGCAGCTCTACCCCACCATCTTCTGGGAACGGTTCAACGGCAAGCCGGTCCTTTACTAACCCAAATGTAAAGCTGCTTTACATTTGGTCGAGAAGGTATTTAATGGCGTAGGTAAAGATGAGATCGGCGCCTGCCCGTTTGATGCTTAGAATGCTCTCATAAAAGACTTTATGGGCGTCGAGCCACCCGGCTTGGTGGGCGGCCATCACCATCGCATATTCTCCGCTGACATGATAGGCGGCGATGGGGCGTCGCGTTTGTTCTCTCAGTTTGGCGATCACATCGAGATAGAGGGTGGCCGGCTTGACCATCAAGATGTCGGCCCCTTCTTCCTCATCGAGGGAGGCTTCCAAAAGCGCCTCCCTCACATTGGCGGGATCCATCTGATAGGTCTTCTTGTCTCCAAATGCGAGCTTCACCTGCAGGGCGTCGCGAAAAGGGCCATAGAGAGCGGAAGCATACTTCGCGCTGTAGGCTAAGATCCCCACATGCTCGAACCCTTCTTCATCGAGCGCTTTCCGAATGGCTCCGACGCGTCCATCCATCATATCGCTCGGCGCGACGAAATCAATCCCCGCCCGCGCTTGCATCAAAGACATTTCGATGAGGCAGGCGATTGTTTCGTCATTGAGGATCGTTCCCGCTTCATCGATCAAGCCGTCATGGCCGTGCGAGGTGAAGGGATCGAGAGCGACATCGGCCATGATGCACAGCCCCGGAAGGGCCGCCTTCATTTCTCGAATAGCTGTCGCGAGAAGTCCGTCGGAGTTCCACGCTTCTTCAGCCGCGGCGCTTTTCAACGCGGGGTCGATGATCGGAAAGAGGGCGATCGAGGGAATGCCCCTATCATAAAATTCTTTGGCCTGTTTGAGGGCGAGATCGATCGAGAGCCTCTCTACGCCCGGTAGACTTTCGATGGGAATCCGTTTTTTCTCCCCATCCACAATAAAGAGCGGGGCGATCAAGTCCTGCGGCGATAAATGGGTCTCTCGCACCATGCTTCGAATGGCGGCCGATTGGCGGTTGCGTCTGAGGCGGATCGGTAATGTAAACATAATGGTGTTCTAAGATAGAACCAAAAAGTTTTGCCGTCAAACGCTCTTGATCTCTCAAGAGAGATCTGGCAATCTATGTCTTTGTTTGGAGGTTTCATGTTGCAAAGCGAATTCACTGAGAGTCAGATGAAGATCCTCGAACACTTTGTAACGAACACGACTGGCAATATTTTTGTCCTACGCAACCTGCCAGAAGTGATTAAAGGAGCCCTCTTTTCCCGCTATTCCCGCTCCACGCTCGGTCTCCGCTCTCTTCTATTGAAAGAATTTATCCTCAATGAAGACACCGCTTTCTCCGCCATTGCAGGTCGATACAGCGACGCCGAGACAGAAAATCAGATGGTGGCGATTCAGAAAGCGCAAAATTTTTACGATCGGATTCTCGATGGATATGGTGACGATTCGATCGGTGAATTAGGA
>CAYNWC010000014.1:0-12992 GCA_964400805.1 uncultured bacterium
CTTTCTCATCCCCTTGTAGATCTATTCATAGGAGGTTTTGAGGTTCTAATAATCTTCAGACGCCAGATCCATCGCTTGCGCTTTGACCCGCGTCACAAAATCCTTGGAGACGATCACCACCGACTCCCCTTTCTCCTTCAAGAGATAGGCGATCAGAAGAAACTTATTGCTGCTCCGGTCGAGAGGGAGAGGAAATCCTTCTACCCGTTCCGGCTTTGCATCTAAATGAATCCGCACCTTCGGCCCTTCCGGAATCACTACGCCCGTGTGGAGATCTCCCATCTTTTCCGCTTTGAGCGAATCAATATAGCGGATCACTTCCCGCGAATTTTTCCCCGCTTCATCCGAATAGCGCTTCAAACTGTCCAATTCTTCCAGAACAGTGAGCGGAATAACGACGTCGTTATCTTGGAACTTTTGGATCGCTGTGGGATCGTGGATTAGAACGTTGGTATCGATGACAAATGTTTTTCGGGACACCTTTTTTTCCTCGGACACGTTTTTTTCATTACTTCGGTTTGGCCTCTGCGCCACTATCATTAGACACCTCTATTAACGATTTTTCGAACCGGATTTTTCCTTGCCGTTAGACGATGACCTCCTTGGCACCAAAATTCCACCTTATAGGGATTCAGGGGCTGGATTGCAAGGGAATTGTTCTAATTCATTTATAATTAGCGGCTTGAAATCACATCAGCAGACTCTTATTTCAAGTGCTAAATTCTCTATTGACGCTCCCCTCTCTGGTGCGGTATAATGAAAGGAAAAATTGGGAGTAGACCCATGAAGATCACGACGACCATATTGAGCATACCGCCTTATCTTTCAACCACCTGGAAGAACATTGCCTCGCTTCACGTCCGTGAAGAGCTGGGTCGTTTCACCCTCGTCGTCATCCTTCAAAATCGGGTGCAAGTCGAGGTGCCCGGCCTCAACAAAGGGGCTATCGATGAAATCTTTGAGGCTCACGTCCGTTCCGCCCAAGAAGAAACTCCCAAGAATGAGGGTCCTTTCAGCTTCAACCTTCCTCTCAAAGCCGAAGGCGCCATCGACTCTCTCGGCACTCTGATGCAGCACAATCCCGAGCAATCGGACCTGCCGTCCATCCCACCCGATGTCTTAAAGAAGATCGCATCCATCGCACACGTCTTTGGACTCGGAGATTCCGCCACTTTGCCCAAGGCAGAGCCCCATTGCCACTGCGTCTACTGTCAGGTTGTTCGCTCTCTCCATGGCGAACCCCATGAAGAGGCGGGCGAAGCCGTGACCGACGCCGATCTCCACTTCCGCAATTGGGACATCCAACAAACGGCGAAGCAGCTCTACACCGTCACCAACCCGCTCGATCCAAACGAGCACTACAATGTCTTTCTCGGCACACCCCTCGGCTGCACCTGCGGCGAGAAAAACTGCGAGCACATCCGCGCCGTCCTCAACAGTTAAACGGACTCAGAACGCAAGGCCTTGTCAGAAAAGATCCTCACCTATAGACTCGCTGCTTCAAAAATCAGGAGATTCATTTATGACACCAATAATCCCCCTAATGAAACAAGCCCGAACACATTTAAATGAGATCGAACCTATTCTAAAAAAAGGAAGGCTGGGTGGCCGAGATTATAAGAAGGTCGAAGATGCAATTAAAACGTTTGAGAAGTTAGAGGGAGACTCGGCCTCTTCCCCCGAGAAAATGTTGTTACTTAAGAGGATCAATGATCTGTCTTATGAATATCTCCAAAAAAGAGGCTGGTTTGCATGTTGCGGTATCTTAAATTATTTTGGAGATAGTTATTATAAACAGTTATCGACAAGGATCAGTTCAGAAAAAGACAATTCACGATTTAATGCTATATGCACCGCAGCTTGGGCTCTAAACCACCGCCCTTCAAGTCCAATGTGTGGCGACTAAAGTTCTTGACTTTTGAACTATTCGGAAATTCCGGATAGTTCAAATTTGCAAAATAATGGTCCTTTCAGCACAATCTCCACTCTTCAAAACGAGGAGTCCGTATGAAATATTGCTTTCTTGGCGTTGCCTTCTTTCTTTTTTCTTCCCTTTTTGCACTTCCTGATGTTAGCCCCAATTGGACCCACTCCATAGAGGCCGCTGACTTCCAAGGAAAGGTGATTTTGCTAAATGACGGTTCTCGTTGGGAACTTATCGAAGGATTCGAAGAGGGCTTGGTTACAGAGATCAGCAGATCAAAGAAAAAAATCATGGAAACCATTTCTCACAAGAAGGGCTATCCCCTCCTGGAAAAGGATCTGTGGGAAAAGGGAAAGCAATTGAGAATAACGCCCGTATACCTAGATGCGAATGGGTTTATCATCCAACCAAGTTATTTCGCCAGGTTAAATAAAACGCCCTATTTTATGTTCGAATTTTTTGTCGGAGAAGTCAAAAGTTCGATTCAACCGGAAACTTACATTCCCCGTTACAGAACGCAAGGACCGTTTGTCGCTAGGTAACAACTCCTTGTGAGAAAAGATTCTCCATGTGTAAAATGATCGCTCCAAAAATCAGGGAGTTTATTTATGTCTATTAATGTTTATTCTAATCCTGAGGTGCAGCGCGCTTATCAGACGGGCTATCAAGCAGTGGATCAATGGATGGTTGATGATGTGCAGGACCCTTTCGTCCCTATGCAGGATCATGCTACCCCCGAAGGGGCTGCGATCTTTTGGATCACATTCGGCGGATTGATAAACATTACATTATTATTCAAAGCATGCACCTCACAGCTCACTGTTTTTAATGCGCCTGTATTGTACTTGGGATTTGGACTCCCTGCCACTCTCGCACTAGCCTATGGAGTCAATATGCTCTGTCCGAATGCGCCACTGCCAAGACAAGCCGCTGGCCATGCAATGGCCCTTCTAAAGAGCATTCAACTTACCGCGCGCCGCTGTCTCGGATAACAAAAATTGTTGGCGTTAAAAGAACGAAAGAATAGTATCTTCCTTAAGTGTCTTTGGAGTATTGTCATGCTGCTACGCTTCGTTGTTGTCCTCTTTATTTCTGTTGCCGCTTTCGCGGCCCCCGCTAAGCCTGCCGTAGCCCCGGCGAAAAAAGCGGAGGGATTTAAGCCGTTCACCGGCAAACTTCTGGCGGGTAAGGTGCGCGTCCGAGCGAAGCCCGATCTCGAAAGCCCAATCATCCGCCAAATGAACAAGAGCGATTTGTTGTTGGTCGTGGGAGACGAGGGCGAGTTCTACGCCGTCGAACCGATGAAAGATACGAAAGCCTATGTATTTAGAAGCTATGTGCTCGACAACGTGGTCGAAGCCAACCGAGTCAATGTCCGAATTGAACCCCACGTCGACGCCCCAATTGTTGGGCAATTGCAAGCGGGTGACAAAGTTGAAGGAACGGTCTGCTCTCTGAACCATAAATGGCTTGAAGTGACGCCGCCTAAAGGAACCCGCTTCTATGTAGCGAAAGAATTTGTGGGACATGCGGGAGGCCCTGAGCATTTGGCCAATATGGAAAAGAGAAAAGGGCAACTGGAAGCGCTTCTGTCAGCCGTCTATTTGAACGCCGAAGCCGAATGCAAAAAAACGTATGAAGAGATGGCTCCGCAACAGGCGATCGAACAATTCCAGACTATTTTGCGCAACTTCGCCGACTTTCCAGAGGCAACAGCCCAGGCTAAAGAGGGATTGGCTCTGTTGAAAGAGACCTACCTCAATAAGAAGATCGAATTCCTCGAATCGAAAGCCGAGTTGTCTTCTACGGCCAAAGAAGAATTGATCGCCAAGCACAAAGCGGAAAACTCCGAATTGTTTGCCGAAGGGATCAAGAAGATCGACGCCTCCTTATGGAGTAAACGGCATCCGAAGAAAGATCACCTCGGCTTGTGGGATACGCTGGAAGAATCGCTCTTTTTGAGCTGGAGCGCATTCCATTCAGGCAAGAGCTTTGACGACTACTATATCGAGCAAAAAGCCAATGCCTCTGTACTCACCGGCACGGTTGAACGCTACACCTATGACGTGAAGAATAAACCGGGCGACTTCATCCTGCGCGGCCCTGAAGAGGCGCCTATTGCGTATCTCTACAGCACACAGGTCGATCTCGATTCGTTCATCGGGAAGACGGTGACGGTATTGGCCTCTCCTCGCCCCAATCATCACTTCGCCTTTCCGGCCTATTACGTCTTTAGCATCGAGTAATGGAATTCCGCGAGTGGGCCCTTCGCATTCTCACCGCGGACACACTGGACGAGAAGCTTCTGTGCCCTCCGATTCTCACCGACGAAAATCCGGGGCCTCCCCTCACTTTCAATGAGCCCGTCCGCCCTGCCGGCATGGGCTTTCACAAACGGACCCGCGAACAAAAACTCCCTCCCTTCCACATGCACCAGAGCGCCGAAAATAGGGCCATCTGCCTCCACCGGTTCGCCGGCCATGAGCTCCTCGCCGTGGAGATCATGGCATATGCCCTCATCGCCTTTCCCGACGCCCCCAAAGCCTTCCGCAAAGGGGTTGCCCACACGCTCAAGGAAGAGCAGGGGCACGTCCGCCTTTATATGAAGCGGATGAGCGAGCTGGGCCTCTCCTTTGGCGACTTACCGCTGTTTAAGCACTTTTGGAACCATGTCCCCTATCTCACCTCTCCCATCAATTACGTCAGCGTCATGAGCCTCACCTTCGAGATGGCCAATCTCGACTTCGCTCCCCTTTATGGCCGCTCCTTCGCCTCCTTTGGCGATGAGGAAAGCGCTGCGTTGATGGCCCAAATTCTCAAGGATGAGATCAACCACGTCTCTTTCGGCTACCGGTGGCTCAACAAGTTCAAGGGAGAAGCCCCCGCCTGGGAGAGCTGGGTGGCGAGCTTAAACCCTAAGCTGGATCCAAAAAGGGCCAAGGGATTCGTGGTCATGGAGGAGAACCGACGGGAGGCCGGGATCCCCGAGGAATGGATTGAAAAGATCAAGCGGTCATAGTATCCTTTTAGGTCTTACAACCGGGAAAATGACTATGACAACACGAATCGGAGAAAGCGTTCGTCGAGAGCGCGCATTCTCCACACCTAAAGAATATGACACAGCATGTAAAGCGTTGGAAGCAGCCCTGAATATATTCAAGAAACAGGGCGAATCAGACGGCTCGAATAGAATGGCCGTCATCGGAGCGCAATTTCAATTAAGCGGCATCGTTCGAAGTTTGGAAGGAACGCTCCACGAGACTCAACATAAAACACTCTTGGCTACAGCCGACGCCCTACTCTATTCAAATTAAGAGATCTTATCCTGTTGCTCTCGAGGCTCTCGCCTATACAGAAACGACAAGAGAAGAAGAAGAAACAGCGCCATCAAGATATACCCCATAAAGCCAAAGACGTCGTTGAGAGCGAGAGAGGCAGCCTGTTGGGTTTGATAGATGGCTAGTTGTTGCGTCGCCTGTTCTTGTGTCAGATGAAAAATGCGCGTCGCACGATCAAAATATTGCTGCGTGAGCGTAGATCCGAGAGTGAGCTGCTCTCCGAGTCGCTCGTGAAAAAAGACCTGCCTCCGCTGCCATAAAATGACATAGAGTCCGGCGCCGAGGGCGCTGAAGAGGATCCGAACGAGCTGAAAGAGGAGGAAAATAGAGGGCTTCTTCTCTGGCCCATAACTGGATAAGGAGAGATCGAAGAGAGGAAAGAGGAAGAGCATGAGGCCAGCTCCGGCTAACGAACGGGCCACGGCGAGGTGGAATAAATCGACGTCTACATTGAAATAGGTGGAATAGTAGCAAGAGGCGGCCAAAACGAGGATCGCTGCAGCGAGGGTGATGCGCGAATCGGTATGGCGTAAAACAGTGCGGCTGAAAATATAGGCGGCCAAGGCAGCAAGGGCCATACATCCCATGATAATGACAACCCACAGAGGGGTATAGTTGACATAGATCTTGAGCCAGAATGTGAGGAGAATAATCATCCCAAAATAGGAGGAAAAGAGAACGGCTAAAGAGAGGAGCGCAAAGGAGAGAATGGGGCTTTCCAAAAGTCGCAGTTCGAGTAGAGGCGTGGGATGGAGAAGAGACCACCAGAGAAAGAAGAGGATGGAGGGAAGACCGAGGGCGATGAGGCCGACGAACGTCCAAGAGCGATACCAATCGATCTGCTGAGAGAGGGTGAGCGCGGTGATGAGGCTGCCGAGGCTGAAGCAGAAAAAGAAATAACCGACGCCATCAAAGGCGGAAGTGCTTGGCTCTGGATCGCGGTGCCGAAACTTGATCCAGAAATAGAGTGCCAGAGCGAGGGAAATGGGTTCGTTGAAGTAAAAGATCCAGCGCCAGTGAGACTCATAGGCGAGCCAGGCGCCGAAGCTGAGCCCGATGACCGGAGCGACGGCGAATAAGAGAACGCTGATGAAGACATAGGCGGAGAATCTGTCTGGAGGGGCAAAGGCAATCATCAGGCGATTGCAGAGGATATAAAAAAAGCCCGCGGCAAAGCCGAGCCCAAACCGGTAGAGGTTGAGCACAAAAAACGTGGGGGCCAGCGCGCATAAATGAGAAAAAAGGGTGTAGAGCAGCAGGGCATAGACGAGAAGCTTCACAGGACCCAACCGATCGGCCAGAGGGTGTGTCACCGGAAGGGCAAAGAGATTGCCGAGACCAAAAAAAACCATCAAATAGATCGAGATTTCTGAACTGCCTCCAAGATCGGAGGCGATATAAATCCCCGCCATATTGGTGATCGTCGTATAGGCGACGGCGAGAAAAAGGGTCATGTGGAGCGAATAAAAGAAGAGGGGTTCTTCTATTCGGTTGGCCATATCTCCCCAATTTGGCTTTGCAAGAAGGCGTCTTGTTCCAGCGCTTCGCGCAGCAGTGGGGGCAAGCTGATCTCGACGTTGGGCATCAAAAAGGCGGTGGTCTCATATTCAGAGAGCTGGGGATCAAGATTGGTGCTGATGATCGATCGGATGAACTCCCGATCCCCTTTTTCCTCGATTTGGAAAATCGAAGTCTCATAGAGAGGAGAGCCCGCGGTGGTGGTGGGAACTATTTGGCCCCCTTCTTGGCGCGTATCAATCAATGATTTACAGCTGAGGCCAAGGCGGAGCGGCCGCTCTTTGATCTCCTTTTGATCCAAGGCTACGCGGACGGGAAGTCTCTGCACGATCTTGATCCAGTTGCCCGAGAGATTTTGCGGCGGCAAAAGGGAAAAGGCATTCCCCGCTCCGCCAGGCAGCCCCACAATTCTCCCGTGAAAAATCGCCTCATCACCCCAAAGATCGGCTGTGATGTCCACCTTTTGCCCGATGCGCATCCGCTTGAGTTGCGTCTCTTTATAATTGGCGTTCACCCAAATCTGATCGAGGGGGATCACGCTCATCAGAGGCTGCCCCGCGGGGACCCACATGCCCACTTGAATGGTTCTTTGCGCGGCGATCCCCTCTACCGGCGAATAGATATTGCAGCGATAGAGGCGCACCCATGCGTCGCGCACCGCGTCCGAGGCGGCGAGAACCAAGGGGTGCTGAGGAATGGTGGTGTTTTGGACCAGAGATAGGGTTTTGTGGTAGAGGGCAGAGGCCATCTCCAAGGAGGCATACTGGGCGCGCAGCGCGGCGATCGCATGCTCAAAGTCCTCCAGAGATACCCCCTGCTCTTGAAAAACTCTCTGGCGGTGGACAAAATCTTGCGCATCGCGGATCAGTTCGGCCGTCTTCAGATCGATCTCCGCGCGATAGACAAAGACCTGGTGGAAGAACTCGCAGACCTGCCGCACTGTTTGAGCCAGCGTCTCCTTCGCTTTTTGCAAAGCGATCTCCGCATCTGTTTTGTCCAGAGCCACAAGCAACTGCCCTTCTTTGACCAAAAACGAATCATCTGTGTGAATGGAGGTGACAAATCCGGGATGCAGGGGCGTGATGTAGACCTGGTTTCCTTGCACGTAGGCATCATCGGTGAACTCGATATATCGAAAATAGAGAAGCCAAGCGCAAAGCGCGATGAGAGCGATCACCGCGCACGCGCCGCCGTACCAGAGAGCCATCTTCCTCCGCCTACTCACTCGTGGTATACCCTCCCCCAAGTGCTTTGATGAGCGAGATACTCGCCACATATTGCTGGTAGAGCAGTTCTACATCTCCCAATTGCTTCTCGATCAGCTCTTCTTCCAACCGGTAAACCGCTAAGCCATTCTCGATCCCGCTCTTTTGAAGATCGCGCGTGAGTTTGTATCGCGCGCGCGCATTCGCGACGATCTCCCCCTGCTTCTCTTTTTCGCCGAAGACCGCCTGGCCGATGGCCAGCAGATCGGACACCTGCTGAAAACTTTTCAAAATGAGATCGTTGTATTGATAGACAGCTTCGAGGAAGAGGGCCCGTTTCGCATCGACATTGGCTCCAATGGCGCCCGCTGTATAAACGGGCAGGCTCAAACCGGGAAGAGCGCTTATGGTCTTGCTCGCCCACTCAAACACGTTCGACCACGATCCCGACTGGAACCCCAAAAAGCCCAAAACGTTGAAATTGGGCCAATAATCGGCTTTTGCCGCTCCCACCTCTTTAGCCAAGGCATCCATTCTCCAGACTTGCGCCATCAGATCGGGCCGGCGCGCCAAAAGTTCGCTGGAAATCACCTCTGGAACCACTAGCTGTTTTGGGAGTGGGGCGAGCGGTTCATTCAACGAGAGGGGCGCATCGGGTCCTCGTCCTGCCAAGATATTGACCGTATGTTGATTCACGGCGATTTCCCGCTCGATTTCATAGACCCGCTGCCGCGCCTCAAAAACAGCCTCTTCCGACCAGAGGGGTACGAGCTTTGAGTAGAGGGCGTTGTCCATCAGTTTTTTCTGGAGATCGAAATAGCCCTTGCGCACCTGCCAGAGTTTTTCATAGTAGGCTTTGCGAAGGAGATTCGTCTGCAAGGCGAAGAACGTTTGCGCGAGGGCCGTAGAGACGATCAGTTCCACCTGAGCCGTCTCTGCGATCGCCGCCCTTTCCAATCCGAGCGCCGCTCGATACAGATTGTGGTATTTGCCCCAAAAGTCGAGCTCGTAGCTAAACGAGAGGCTAAAATCGATTTGCTGATTGGCGAGACCAATGTCGGGATTCAGAGCGCGGTAGAGACCGTTTTTGCTTAAGTACTCCAGCTGATCGCTCGCATCGAAATAGATCAAAGGGAGGTACTTAGAGCGAGCGATGACCGCCTGCGATTTGGCAAATGCAATTCTTTCCCGTACGGCTTGGATCGACGGATTTTTCTCTAATGCGCTTGCAATGAGTGCATTGAGTTCATTGGAGCCATATTGAGTCCACCAGTTTGCCGCGGGCCACTCCCCTTTTTCGAAAAAAGGCGTCTCCAATGCCCTGTCTGCACTCGTCTCAATTGAAGGAGTCGTCAGAACATCTCTGATCTGTTCCTCTCTAGACATTGAGATTGAGCAAGATGCAGCCACCAGCAAGCAGACAGGAGCAAATCTTTTGAGAAAACAGCGAGTCAAACGGGCCTCCTTTTCTCTGTTTAAGAAAAGAAGATTTACGGGTCAAGGAGCCACTTCGCGGGCGGTCTTCTCGATGGGCTCGAGTTCGGGCAGCTCTTTGACAAAAGAGCCAGTCTCCTTGAGCTTGCGGGCGCTCACCAAGACGCGCGCCTCGAGCGAAGCGACGCTCTGGTTGTAGCTCTCCACGGCGCCATTGAGCGATTTGCCCAGCTTGTTCCAATGGTCGCAAACGACGCCGACCCGCTCGTAGAGTTCAGCGCCGAGGCGCGCCATCTCTCGAGCGCTCTTCGACAGGCTGTCCTGCTTCCATCCATGGGCCACGGCCCGCAGGATGGCGATGAGGGTGGTGGGCGTGGCGACGATGATGTTCTGATCGGCGCCCACTTCGATCAGAGTGGGATCGGCCTGAAGAGCCGCGCTGAAGAACGCTTCGGCCGGCAAAAAGAGGATCACATATTCGGGTGCGGGATCGAGCTGTTTCCAGTATTCTTTGGAGGAGAGATCCTTCATGTGCTTGCGCAGCGCCGCAGCGTGATCGAGGAGCTTTTTCTTACGCAAGTTATCGTCGCCCGCATCGGACGCATCGAGGTAAGCGGCGAGGGGCGCCTTGGAGTCAACGGCGATCTGCCGCTGACCGGGAAGGCGCACGACCAGATCGGGGCGAAACATCCTTCCTTCGGTTTCGAAGGTCTTTTGCTCGTAAAAGTCACAGTGGTTCATGAGGCCGGCAAGTTCGACGACGCGACGCAAGTGCACCTCGCCCCAAGAGCCGCGGATTTGCGGAGAGCGGAGCGCTTGAGACAGGCGCGTGGTCTCGAGGCGGAGTTCTTTTTCCGAATGGACGAGGCCGTCGAGTTGCTTCGAGAGAGAGGCATAAGCCCCTTCGCGCCGCTTCTCCAGGTCTCGTTGATGCTCGTCGAGCAGCTTCATCGTCTCGCGGATCGGCTGGAGCGTCGCGTCGGCCAAGTTCAAAAACTGCCGCCCATTCTTTTCCATCACATCGAAGGAAAGAGCTTTAAACGCATCGTGGAGTTGCCTTTGCGCCAGCTCAATGCGCTTTTGCATCCAAAGCCACAGCCCGGCAAATCCAGCGATCAAAAGAAAGAAGGAGAAAATCAGCACTTAGATAATCCCGATTAACTTGAGGATAACGATTGCGATGAGGGGGACGCCTAAAAGCCAAAGAAGGATTGCTTTGCCCATGTTTTTTCCTTTGTTTAAGAATTGTCAAAATCGTCGGGTTCAGGTTCGAAGTCTTCGAGCGTCTTCGACTTTTTGCCGGCGATGAGGCGGATGAAGGAGAGGAGGAGAGAGAGGGCCACGTAGCTCCAGGCGACGAGGGCGAAGATCTCGGCGAAAAAGTAGAGGATCCCATAGAGGATGAAGACGGCGATGACGACGGTGAGAAAGGCGAGGTGAAAGGAGGGGATCTTGAAATGGAGCACTTTGAGGCTGGGGAACCGGAGGCGGCAGACCATTAAGTAGCCGAGGATGATCATGATGCTGGCGAGGAGAAGGGAGCGGGTGGTATTGGGGAGATCGATCCATTGGCGAAAGAACGGAGAGAGGAAAAAGAGGTTGGCCGATACGGCGGCGCCAGCGGCGGCGGGGATGGGAAGGCCGGTGAAGTTCTTCTTCTGGGCAGCCTGGAGCTCGAGGTTGCCCTTCGCCTCAGTGGCCTTGACGTTGAAGCGGACAAGGCGGAGGACGCCGGAGAGGGAATAGACCATCGCCCCTGTGGCTGCAAAGAAAGAGAGGAAACTCCCCTGTTCAAGCGAGAGGGTTTTGAGCATAAGAACAGAGGGGGCCACCCCAAACGAGATGGCGTCGGCTAAACTGTCGAAGACAAACCCAAACTCGCTTTCCGCATGGATGGCGCGAGCGAGTGCTCCGTCGACGAAGTCGGCCAAGGCTGCCACCATGAGCAAGATGGCCGATGTCCGAACCACTTCGTAATCGCCGCTGCCCGGTTCAATCATATTGACTTTGAAAATGACAAAGAGACCGCAGGCCAGACCAAAGGCAGTGATGATATTGGGGACGAGATACACGCGCTTCATAACGTTAAGATAGCAGATCACCAAAGGGTTTGACAACTTTTTCCGGAAAGGAATACACTCCTGGGCCTTCATAAACCCCTAAACAAGGAAAAGACCCATGAAATCGATTTGGTTATCCCTCGCCTGCTTGATCGGAAGCCCTCTGCTCGCTGAAACTCTCCACAAAGTAGAATTCCAATTCCCCCCTTCCAACTCTGAGTGGAAGCTCCTCGTCGACATCGACCAAGACACTCCTTTTGTGTTTCAAGTAGAAGAGAGTGAAGAAGTAGAAACTGTCAATGGCGTAGAAGAAGAAGAAACAACAACAACAGTGAAGAATCGCTTTAAAGTGTTCACACACAGAGAAGGAGATGCTCTCGAACTCTTCACTGTCGTTTATGTAGAAGTCGATAATGAAGGCGATGAGCCAGAGAATCAAGAAATGGCTAAGAAACAGATGGAAGAGATGCTCAACAACTTCCTTCCCAATCACCGTTTTGTCGCTTCGCAAATAGAAGGAAGCGAAACAGATGGATTGGCAGAGTGGGCAGTGAATGATGGGGAACAAGATATGTTCCACGGTTATGCCCGTACGATCAAAACCAGCGAAGGGTGCTACGGCTTAAACTATCTGACCACGGCCGTCAAAAGCGAATGCAACCGCGCTCTTTGGCTCGATATCTTGAACCAAGCATTTGTTGCAGAATAATCTTTTGGTCCGGTCCTTCGGGGCTGTGAGGAAATCGGGACCGCAACCGATTTTGATGAAATTCTTCTGCACTTTTTTTGGATTGATCCGAGGGCAACTCGAAGAGAGTTGCCTGAAGGAGCAAGACGAAAAAAGGGCCAAGAATTTCGCAAAAGCGGTCCGGTAGCGATTTTTTCACAGCCCCCTTCGGGACCGGACTATCTCATTCATTTTAAGACGTCAAAAGCAGATCGATTTTTTTCTGGACACGAAACTGCCAACTACAATATATAGTGTGTAGAAGGCCTGAGTGTCTACCAGATCTAGTAGAACCGGCCAAAAATAGATAAAACAGTAAAAAGCCCTAAAATGGGTTTTTTTCATTTAAATATAGGTTAGTAAGGGGCGATTATGAAAAGACAAACAACACATGATACAACGGCTTCTTTTTTAGAAGAGACTCCCAAATCGGGCGGTTCGAAGAAAAACGTCCAAAAAGAAGCTCAGTATACGGTGGTGAAGCGAAACGGGACGCTGGTTCCTTTCCGCCGCGACCGAATTTTGTCTGCAATTGAAGCGGCTTTCCGCGACACGAAAAAGATGGAGGCGCTCGATACCGATGCGCAGCAGGCGGCCAATCAGATGGCGGATCTCGTCGTCAAGCAAGTCTTACACCTCGCCTCTAAAGGCGCTTGCCTAACGGTAGAAGGGATCCAAGATGTGGTAGAAGTGACCCTCATGAAAAACGGGCACCATGACGTGGCGCGCGACTATATTATCTACCGCGACAGCCGCAAAGCCAAACGGGAAGGCTCTCCCCAAAAC
>CAYNWC010000015.1:0-12878 GCA_964400805.1 uncultured bacterium
AAGGCTCCGCTCCATTGCGAGGAGAGCCCTCGGCCTTATACGGTGACGGTGTGGGGAGCGGTGACTTGGAGTTCGAGGTGGAGAGGATTGGGAGAGAAGGTGTGTTCTTCGGTCAAAGCGATGGGATGGATCGGATTGCGATAGATCACTTGGAGATTGGGCAGGGGATGGGGAATGTGGTCGGGAATGGTGAGATCGGCTTGGGTGATTTCTACAGAGCCAATTGCCCGGGCGGCAGAGCGGTTGCCTTCGATGGAAACGCGCCCATCAGCAGTCGCAGTAACGAGATCGATTTCGGCGAAGCGGAGATGGGAGAAGCCGACATCGAGGCGAAAGGGGTAGAGATCGGCCTCTAATAGCTGGATTTTCCCTTGCGCAGCGAGAGTGCCGGAGCCGGGGGCGTCATGGGCGGTCAAAGAGCGGAGAAAAAGGCTGTTTTTCTCGGCGAGAAAGTCGGCCTGAATTTGATGCAATTCGGTTCCCGTGTAATAGTTCTGATAAAAACCGTCTTGAAACTGAATAGTTCCCTCCACGAGAGGGCGCGCCAAGGTATTTGTGAAACGGATGTCTGCTTGGCAGATGCCTTCGAGATGGTGCGATCCGAGGTCGATGAAATCGAGCCACTCTTCGACGCGCCCATTGAGGACGAGGTGGCCGTGGGCGCTTTTATGAGTGAGGAGAGAGGCTTTAAAAGGCCAGAGAGAAGCATGGATGGGGAGCGAAAGATCGATGAGAAGGAGGGGTTCGTTGCGCATCCCCAGTTGCCCTTTGAGCGTGAGAAGATCGCGGTTGAAGTGGCCCGTCAAAGAGCCGCTCGCATCGAACGGCTGCAGATGGGAAAGAGAGGCCTTGAGATCGCCTTGGAGGCGATGATCGCGCTCCTGAATATCTGCTTCGAGATCGATGAAGCCCTCGATCGGAACGGCGAGGGGATTGATGGCGAGAACTTCGAGGGGGATTTGAACGAGGCGCAAGTGTCCGTCGGCCCGGTCTCCCTTTCGGTTGAGCGAGGCAAATACGCTTCCTCCGGCCATCGCGATTTCAACCTCTGGCAGGTCGAACTGATCAGACTTCCATTCCGCGTGGACGGGATGCCGTAAGCCAAAGGGGCGGTCGAAAAAGGTCCCCTCCAAGCGATCTACTTGAACGGCGATCGCATCGCTCCAATTTCCCTCCATTTGGAGGGTGAGGGGATGCTTCCATTTCCCTTCTGCCAAAAGTTTGAAGGGCCAGTTTTCCTCTCCGCGCACGGTTTCCACGCTGACTGTCTCTAGCTCCATCCCCTCCCATTTCGCTTTTTGCAGCTCGAGATCGAGTAGGCCGCTGATCTGATGAAAAGGGTCGATGAGATCGGAGTAGAGGGAAGCTTGTTGAGCGAACAGGGAGCCATAGTAGAAATCGGTCGCTGTCAGATCGAGGTGAAGGATTTGTTTTTGATCGGCGATTTCCCAGATTCCTTTTCCCACGAGGCTGCCATAGACGTTCGGCACGTGGAGGGCCTGTAAGGAGTCGATGGCGATCTGGGTAGTTCCCGATAGACGCCACTCTGGGTCAAACGTCAAATCGAAATCGGCTTTGATGGAGGGTTCCGCGCGCAGTGCGCCTTGCAGCGTCCTCCCTACCCAAGTGGCGTCCCCTTGCCCTTGGACCGCTCCGATCTCTTCAGAGCCCACCGCCAAATGGGGGATTTGCCAGGTGACTTTCGCTGCATACCCTCCTTCTTGGGGCGCAATGAAGAGGTGGGCCAACACTCTTCCCGTGGCTGGCGCGGGGAGGTGGTCGGTATTGATTTGGATGCTCGCATTGGCCAGTTGATAAGTTTCTCCAAAAAGGGCTCTTCCCTTCGCATTCAGCAGAGGGCTTCGCGCAGTGAAGCGGAGGAGTTTATTTTTGGGCTCAAATTGCGCTGTGAGGTCCCATTCGTCGATCCTTCCCGCGAGATCGCTCTTTTCCTGTTTTAGGCGGAGATTGCCGTTGAAATCGAAAGGAGTCGCTCCATTCAGAACGATCCCGCGCGCCTGTACCTGATTAAAAGCGACCTCTCGTTCGAGCAAGCGCCAAAGAACGGGACGCAATTTCAGCTCGTCGATCGATAGAGCGATCCCCTGTCCCTGAACAGAAACGGCTTTCAGGATGATCTGATGGGGCAGTGCGCCCTCCACCTGGCCAATCGTCGCTGTAAACCCGGCCTTTGCCAGCGCCTGGGTCAGCAGATCGCGCGTCCAGCGGCGGCCGATCTCCCCTTGGACCACAGCGTAGAGGCCTCCGATCAAGATAAACACCACAAAGAGCCAAATGCCAATCTTTTTCATCAAAACGTTTGTCCTATCGATGCGTAAATTTGATACTTATGATCGACATGCCGGCGTCGATCTAAGGGGAAGCCAACATCAAAGCGGAGGGGGCCGAAGAAGGTGAAGTAGCGCAAGCCCCCGCCCACCGATTTATACCATTTTGTCTCCACCTGAGGCAGCAGATCGAAGGTCACTGTCCCAAAATCGGCAAACGAGACCAATCCGATCGTCTCGGTCAATCGGAACCGCAGTTCCGAAGTGAAGAAGAGAGCCGATCGTCCTCCATACGGTTTGTGGTGTTCGTTCAGCGGGCTGACTGTCATGTAGCGGTAGCCGCGCAAATCATCTTCCGAACCGCCGAGAAAGAGGATTGGCAGCGGCACATTTTTTTGCTTGGCTCCCGCAATCGAGCCCGCTTGGGCGCGGCAAGCCAAAATCAGCTTCTTTCTCGCGACAGGCCAGTACCAAGTGGCGGTGAAACGCTGTTTCACAAAGTGTTGATTCGCGTGGAAGAGCGACTGGAAAGGAGTGGCTTGGTAAACGAGCGTGTATCCTTTGGTGGCGTTCAATATATCGTCGGTTGTGTTGTATCTCACAAAGAGAGGCAGTCCCATCAGCAAGTAAGACCCATTGCTCGCGCTCTCCGTAACGTTGGTATGGGCTGCTTCCAATCCCACGGACCAACTCCTGCGGGGGCTATCTCTTTGATCGAGGTAGTTGGCGAAGCGGTAGGAAAAAGCGGTGTAGGCGTAGATATGTTCCCGCGCCACTTCCGCCAATGCCCGATAGGTTTGATCCAGTTTCAAAAAGTCGGGCTTTTTGTAGGTGACTTTTCCCGTCCAATAGCGCTTCGAATATTCTCCATTGAGGCTCACGATTTCGCCCAAACCGCGCACGTTGCGATGCGTCCATGCGAATGAAACGCCCGGTCCATCTACCGTCGCGTAGAAAGCGCCGACGCTCAGCTGACGGTGTTTGGCCTCCGACACCCGCATCTTCATCGCCAATTCGCCCTGAGCGTCCACCTCTTCATCGTGGGAGATCAACACCGAGCTGAACAGATCGCTATTGAGCAGTTTTTTTTGCGTCGCCGCCACCACATCGGGATTATAGAGTTCCCCCTCTTCCCAGGTGACCCGGTCGAAGACATACTCTGGTTTCACCCCTTTTAGCCCAAAAATCGACAGAGGGCCGAATTTCGCTATGGGTCCTTCTGCAATGCATGCCGCTGCGTGCACCTCTTTTTCGGCCATATCGACCTCGACCCGGCGCTTTTCGACGCTGGCCAGTGGGTAACCGCACTTGGCCAATTCATCCAACAGCTGCAATTCTGCATTCACGATATCGACAGAGAGCGCCGGTTGTCCTTCCCTCAACCCCAGCCGCTCCATGGTGAATGGCTCGCAGCATGCGACCAATCCCGGCTCTTTGCAATCGCCCTTAAACACCTCGTAAGATCCCATTCGATACTGAGGGCCTGGCTTTACGTAGACGTACACCTGGGCGACATCGCCCTTCATTTCCACATCGGGCTTTACCGTCGCATCGTAATAGCCATAGGCGTGCAACACCTTGATGAATCCGCCCACATCCGACGAAGCCCGATAGATCAATCCATTCAGCGAAGCGGGTGGCCGATCCTGCAGCAGCACCAAATCCGACACATCGAACAGACTTTTCAGCACTGCCTCGTCTCTCAGCCCAACAAAATTGACCTCATACTCAATAGACATCAAAAAAACAGGAAGAGCCAAAGCAAAACGCCACATACGACGAATATGCCCCAATAAAGCCCATTCGTCAAAAAAAATCTTCTCAGATAAGATAGATGGGAAAAAAGATGGGCCAATATGAGAACTAAATCACAAGAAATCTATGAGAGAGCATGTTCTGTCATTCCTGGCGGTGTGAATTCGCCCGTGCGCTCGTTTCGCCATTTGGGGATGACGCCGATGGTCGTGAGAGAGGGGAGCGGGGATCGGTTGTGGGATGTCGATGGACGGGAATATGTGGACTTTTGCTGCAGTTGGGGGGCGCTGATCTTGGGTCATGCTCACGTGAAGGTGGTAGAGGGAGTGAGAGAAGCCATGGGAAAGGGCTCGTCATTTGGCATCATGACAGAAATCGAAGAGCAGATGGCATCGAAAATTGTGGGCCTGATGCCGAACGTGGAAAAGATCCGGTTTGTCAGCTCGGGCACTGAAGCGACGATGACAGCCTTGCGTCTGGCAAGGGGATATACGGGCAGGCCGAAAGTGGTGAAATTTGCAGGACATTACCATGGACATAGCGATGGGCTATTGGTCCAGGCGGGATCGGGCGTGGCAAAATTGAATGCGAGAGCCACTTCGAAGGGAGTGAATGGGAGTATCGTGGCCGATACGGTTTGCTTAGAGCATAATGACGAAGAGGAGATGCGGGCGTTTTTTAGGGAGTGGGGGAAAGAGGTGGCCGGGGTGATTGTGGAGCCGGTCACTGGCAATATGGGCGTAGTGCCGCCAAGAGAAGGATTTTTGGAGGCGCTGCGCGAAGAGACGGAGAGGGCGGGGGCTCTGCTGATCTTTGATGAGGTGATCACCGGGTTTCGGGTGGGGCTTCAGGGAGCGCAGGGACTATATGGAGTGAGGCCCGACTTGACCTGCTTGGGCAAGGTGATTGGTGGAGGCTTTCCAGTGGCGGCAGTGGGAGGAAGGGGCGAGATCCTCGATTGCTTGGCGCCGCTGGGAGAGGTTTATCAGGCGGGAACGCTGTCGGGGAATCCCGTTGCGATGAGAGCCGGATGGGAAACACTGGGGATCGTGGAGCAAGAGGGCTTTTTTGAGGCGCTGCAGAAAAAGGCAGACCGCATGACCGTGCCGATCCGCGAGGCTTTGCAGAAGAAAGGAGCGAACGCCTGTTTGCAACAGGTGGGCTCCATGTTCAATTTGTTTTTTGGCGTCAAAGAGGTGAAGGGGAAGAGAGACTTAGCGAAATTGGATGAGAAGATGTTCATCCGCTTTTTTCAGTACCTCTTTGAACGGGGGATTTACATCTCTCCTTCGTCTCACGAGGCTTGGTTCGTCTCTGCGGTTCACCTTGACGAACATATCGATCATGCAGTAGCCTCTATCACTGATTTTATCGAAAGACACCTATGACGTGTATTCCCGCTGATCGAAATCCTGGAGAGTATGATCTAGAGCGTTTGCCGAAAGGGTGGGCTAATTTCAAGGTGACCCTTGAATGTAGAGATGGACGGGAAAAGACTCGCTACGAGATTCTCGATGTGAGAAGTAGAAAGGCTCCCTATACGCGCTATCAACAAGAACCGCTGGGTCTGACCGCTTTTAAATGTTTCGAGTTGGTATTGGCGCTCCCTTTCTATTTTCTGGGGTATGGGATTTTTCATCTGGTGCGATTGCCGATAGTGACTCTGGTTCATCTCTCCCCCTCGGCTTTTTTCAAACAGATTTGGACGCTTGTTCGGATCCCTTTCTATTTTGTGGCTCTGGAGTTCTCTGCGCTGTATGGCATTTTTAAACCGTTAGAAGGAAGGGCTCTTTTCAGTAGCTGGGAAAAAGCTCTCCATGATGGGAAAGAGCGCTACGACGATATATTGAGGCATGATATTGGACCCTTTTGGAAACAATCCTGTTCGGCAAAAGAGGATCCCAACACCTGCTTCTTGGCCTTCTGCCTGCAGCCATTGGGGCGAACAGACGCGCCCCATATTAAGAAGGTTCGACTGGTGGACCAAATGTTTCTAGCCGTTTGATCTCCAGATGGGACTCGGCTAAGAGGATCTTTTTCTGATCGACTTCAACAAGATAGAGTATGGTCTTCGGGCTGAGCATCCGCTTTTCTAGGATCTGAATCGCCGCTTCTCTATTTCCTTTTTGGAGCCGCTGCTGCACAAAACGGCGGAGCAACCAATAAGAGAGAAAGAGGAGGGCGATGAGGACGATCAGAGTCAAAAACATTTTGACGACAGACAGCCCCATCTCACCCGGTGGTAACATCTGGGTGGTCGCATCCGTTGCCGCTAAAGCGGTATTTTGAAAAGCCGTTAGCTCGTCGTTCTCAGGCATACAGACTACTATGGGAAAAGGGGGATTTCTTCGCAAAAGAAAAAACCCGTGGAAGAATTCCACGGGTTTTTACAAGACAGTGGGTTACGCGTTCTGAGGTCCTGGGCGGACGGTGATCGTCTCTCCTGTAAATGATGTGCTTGTGCCAGACCCTCCCGGAGGTCTCACAGTGCTGCTTCTAAAGCGCTCAAAGCGAGTGCTGCAGCAAGAGTTCCATGCCTTGCATAGCGCGATAGGGACCAATAAAATCGCACAAGCAAAGAAGGCGCCAGCGACTTTGAGCACTTTCATCAACTTGCTGTCCCACGATTGACTCGAGAGCTTCTCTACTTGTCTAGCAATAGAGGGTCGAACGCGTACAGCTGTCCAATCTACGGCGTTATTGGAACGATCTACGATCGCGTCTCCGAGTGACGCGCACTTATCTTTAAAGGACGCAAAATAAGAACGGGAAGGAGCGACTGGAGGAAGATCGCCAGATGCTGAATTTATTCTTGATGCCATGATTACCTCTTTAGGGTTGCTGATTGTTGCCCCCGACCTATGAGCCGGCGGGCTGGTTAATAAAAAATTCAAAAGCGATAGGAATTTATACGTCATGCCCAGAATTCATACAAGCAAAAAAGTTTAACAGGTTCTTTACCTTCCCTTTTTCCCTCCCAAATGATATGCTGCGCGGATGCTTGTTGAAGAATTGAAGAAGCAGACGCGGTCGATCGATTTAGCGGTGCAGGCGGGGCGCAAGAGACAAAGCGCCCGGACCGGATTGATCCACGATGGAGAGGTGATCCCCATCTACGAAAATTTCTGCTTTGTGCTGGCTCTGTTTCGGCAAAAAACAGGGGAGAGCATCATCGAGGGAAAGGCCCTTTTAGAACGGCTTCTGGCTCTCAACTGTTTCCCTGTTTTTTTTCACGATTACCCCCGCTGCTATGATTTCCAGATGCCGCTGAAGGTAGCGCCCCTCTTGCTCTCTTTGCTGCGCCTGTTTGGGAATGTGCTTGGCGATCTCAAGAGTCAGATCGAAGAGGCGCTGAAGCAAGCGCTGGCGAACAGGCCTGACAAGAGCGCTTGGGAGAATCGATACCGGGCCTGTGTTGGAGAACCCTTACTGCCCGTTGAGACGGCCGACTTTTCTGCCGCTGAATGGCGCGAATGGATCATCACGGCCCAACTGGCCGGGCAAACCCACTTTGCGATTCCCTACAATCCCGATCTGCAACTGTTTATGGGCCCCTCTCGCTTTGACATACAAGAAAAAGGGGAGCCGCGCCCCTCTCCGATCGAGTGGCTGCTGGCCGAGGGCGATTTCTCTTCACGGCTCCTGCGCGATCATCCCGATCAACTCTTATGCGCCCCGCTCTTTCCCATTACTTATACCACTGAGGAACCGAGAGAGACTTCATTGCGCAAATTGTGGAAGGGAAGCACGATTCACAGTTTGGTGGGAAAAGGACTTGTTTTCGATCTTCCTGCGGGCGTTGAACTGGGAAGAAGCGATCTTTTTGAAGTGGCTCTCTTCACCGACGTCTCTCCCGAGACGACTCTCTTTATAGAGGGGCGCAAGGCCACTTCTTTCCAATTGGGCGATCGGGTCACGATTCAAACGCCCTCTTTGTCGATCGATCTCTGTTTTGAATTGACGAAAGGTTCAGGCGATTTCTACGGCCATATTTTTCGGGCCAATCGGCCAAGTCAGTGTGAGAAAGGGTATGAAGCCTATGATTGGCAGATCGGTGTTCGAACCTTGCGCCGCTCAAGCGAAGCGCAAATTACAGTGATGCTGTCAGAGCGTCCGGTGTAGCTTTCTTTTGGAGAGCGGCGCTGTCGATTGCCATTCCCATCGCATGCATTCCATTGTCTACATAGAGAGTGACCCCGGTAATCGCCGAAGCGAGCGGGGAGAGGAGGAAGGCTGCAGCGGCTCCCACTTCTTCTCCTTCGAGATCTTTGCAGAGAGGGGCGTTGGCCTTGGAATAGGCGATCATGTCGTCGATCATTCCAATAGCGCGGGCTGCGCGGCTCCGATAGGCGCCTGCGGAGATGGCGTTGACGCGGATGTTCCACTTTCGCCCCGCTTCCCAGGCGAGGGTGCGGGTATCGCTCTCGAGAGCTGCTTTAGCCGAACTCATGCCGCCGCCGTAGCCGGGGATAACCCGTTCTGAAGCGATGTAGGTGAGAGAAAGGAGGGAGCCTCCAGAGGTCATGATTGGCCCAAAGTGGGTGAGGAGGCTGATGAATGAATAGGAGGAGGCGCTGAGTGCGGCGAGATAGCCCTTGCGCGAGGTGTCGAGCAGATTCTTCGTCACTTCGGGACCATTGGCTAAGCTGTGGACGAGGATGTCGATTTGTCCGAAATCGGCGGCCACTTGCTGCGCCACTTCAGAAACCGTATAGCCCGCAAGACCTGCATAGCGCTTGTTCTCTCTCACTTCCTGAGGAACGTCTTCCATCCGGTCAAAGGCGGCATCGATCGGGTAGAGCTTCGTATATTCGAACATCTGCCCGTTGCTCAATTTGCGCGATTCGTCGAACTTGCCGTTGGCCCAAGAGGTGGTGAAGATTTTGATGATAGGAGCCCAGGTTCCGATCAGGATCTCAGCGCCCGCTTCGGCCAGCGCCTTCGCAATCGCCCAACCAAATCCTTGGTCGTCGCCGATCCCCACGATCAAAGCTTTTTTTCCCTTCAGGTTCATATCATCTCCTCAGTTTGGAGCCACAAATATAGCAGAAAATGGGGTAAACAGAAAGGAAAAAGGGGGGTTACGTGAAATTTTTGCTTGATAAGACAGGGGGAAACTTCTATATGTGAGAAGACTAAAGAGGTGAATCTATGCGCGCGATTGCCATTGTGAATCAAAAAGGGGGGTCGGGGAAAACCACGACGGCCGTCAACCTGGCTGCAGCCCTGGCCGAATGCAATAAAAAAGTTTTATTGATCGACCTCGATCCGCAAGCGTCCGCCTCTCTCTGGTATGGCTTTAAAGACAAGGGTAAAGCGCTCTATGACCTCTTGACCGACGAAGGAAAAATGGAGAACGCGATCGAAAAGACCGAGGTGGAAAACCTCCACATCATCCCCTCTTCGGTCATTTTGGCGGGCGTCGAAAAGGCCCTCGCCAATGAAGTGGCTTCAGAGAGCATCCTCAAAAATAGATTAGAAGCCCTCCCGAGCAAGCCGTGGGACTACATCCTCATGGATTGCCCTCCGACGCTCGGCATTCTCTCCCTCAACGCCCTGACCCTCGCAAAAGAGGTTCTCGTTCCGGTTGAAGCGCACGTCATGGCTCTCCATGGCCTCGTTCAGCTCCTCAAGACAATCAATCTCGTCAAACAGCGGCTCAATCCGAAACTGGAAATCACCGGCATCCTCGCCTGTCGCGTCGATTATCGAACTAAACACTCACGAGAAGTGCTCCAGCAGCTCCGCACCCGTTTTGAAGGAAAGGTTTGCACTTCGGTCATTCGAGAGAACATCCGCCTCGCTGAGGCGCCCCTCCACGTCAAGCCGATCACCCTCTACGATCCAAACTGCAATGGTTCCCAAGACTATCGGACGCTTGCCAAGGAGCTCATGGGGCAAGAGGCTCAAAGCCCCGTTCAGGCGCCGCCCAGCGTCGCCATTCCCACGCAGCAGGTCACTTCGCCTTACGCCCCTTCTTAACCGCGCGGCGTCGCCACCCTTCCGCGGTCAGAACTCGTTCGTATGCAATCTCTTGCGGCAATTTCTTCGGTTTTAAAATCGGTTCTAAAATCTTTCTCTTGAAAAACGGCATGGAGCCAAGATAGACCGAACGCGCTCTTCTGTCAAGGCTGATTAGCAGAAGAGAGGAGGAGAATAGGCCTCACCAACCAAGTATTTTTTGTAGCCTGGTTAAAGGCAAACTTATTTGAGTTCCGACATTGAAGTTCTATAGAATAATCATCGAGCATTTCGCGGAAATTATCTGTGAGCTGAAAAGTATCTTTGGCAGCAATTCCGGCTAGAAGAGTGAGGGCGATAGTAAAAATATTGGGAAAAGCAAAAGTGAAAATAGCGATGACCGCAACTACAACCACAGCGGCTGCTCTGGTCAGTTCTAAGTAGTTCTTACCGTGCTCACGGTGCCGTATTTCTTCAGCAGACAACTCGACGTTATCGCGATACCAATTAGCCATGCTACCTAACACACCAGACATAGACACTCCTTTTTTTGTCTAAACAGGATAAAAAACTTCCCAGAAAAATGCAAGCCTCAGGGCATAATACACTCAACAATAGGCCTTGCAATCCACGTATTTTCTGTCATATGAAAGAGATTGTCTTGCTTCAAGTACGTACACGCATTCTGAGCTTTTAAGAAGTTCTGTAAGACTTGAGTGGTGTCTTTGGCAATCGCGCCCGCTAGAACCAGGAACGCTGCATTCAAAACGCTGCCAGAGAGCGAAATGGCAAAAGCCGCAAACGCGACTACAGTCACTACTTGGGCCAGTTTTAAGAGTAAGGCTATGCCCTTGCGGTTCTCCGCGACATGATCATCGAGTATCGCGTCGCGAACCCGATTGGCTCCGTTGTGAATCGTTTGCATAAAACTTGACATAGACAATCCTCTTTTTTTGGCCTCAGAGGATAAAAGACCTCCCAGAAAAATGCAAGCCTCATGTTAAATAAGTGAAGGAGATATATAATGACCAAGATGAAAGTGACTTATTTAGGGGATTTGCGAACGGAATGCGCTCATGAGAAAGGGGTGCACATTCAGACCGATGCGCCGAAGGAAACCGGAGGCAAAGGAGAGCAATTTTCTCCGACCGATCTTTTTGCCGCGAGTCTTGCGACGTGTATGTTGACGATGATGGGAAAGGCAGCGAAGCAAGCGGGCGTGGAGTTGAATGGAGTGACAGCCGAAGTGGAAAAAGAGATGGCCCCGGCGGGTCAGCGGCGCATTGGAAAGCTCATCGTCCGCATCCGCAGTTCTCTGTCTTTGAGCGCGCCCATTCGGGAAAAACTGGAGCGCGCCGCGCTCGAATGCCCCGTTCACCACAGTCTGCATCCAGAGATCAAGTTGGAAGTCGACTTTGTTTGGGGATTATGAAGTATCAAAACCTCAAGGCGTTTCAAAAGCATCTCGTCAGTGCGGCGCCCCACAATCTATGCCGCATTTATCTGATCGCCGTGGGGGATGATTTTGAGCGGAACAAGGCGATCGATGCAATTCTCTCCTATCTCGCGACTCCACCGACTCGCTTTAGCGGCGCCGACTGCGCCTTGCACGATCTGCTAGATGCGATGCAAAGTCCTTCCCTCTTAGGCGACGCGGTTGTCGTTCTTGACGAAGCGGAAAAACTCGCCAAGAAGTCGATGCAGACGCTCTGCGATCAGATCGGTCAGATCTCCGGCTATTTGGTCGTAGGCGCTCGATCGAAAACCCCGCTCGCCCCTCTCGTCGAAAAAGAGGGCGTCATTCTCGATCTGCTAGAGGAAAAGCCTTGGGACAAAGAAAAGCGATTGGGCGAACAGCTCAATGAGCGGGTCAAGAATGCCGGCAAGCGCCTAGCTCCCGACTGCGCCCCCCTGCTGCTTGAGCGATTGGGAACCGATGCCGCTCTCCTCGAAAGTGAAATCGATAAGTTGATCTGCTATGTGGGCGATCGCCCCACAGTGACGCGTGACGACATTCTCCAGATTTCTCCGGCGAGTCGCACGGCGACTCTTTGGCAGACTGCCGAAGAGGTCATTTGGGAAGGAGGGGAGCTCCCCATCCTCGATGCGACCGCCTTTCATGGACTTGTTCCCGCTCTGCGCAACCAACTCCATCTCGGCCTGACGCTTGCCACCCTCATCGAGGAGAAATGCCCCTCGGATCAATGGAACCGCTACTTGCCCAAGCTCTGGCCCAAGACCCTTGAAAAGCGCAGCTCCCAAGCAGCCCAGCGGGGCTCTCCCTACTTTCGCAAGGGGCTCGAGAAACTCTTCGAAGTAGAGCTGTTGTCTCGCTCCCATTCCACCCAATATCGAGCCCTTCTCGATCTGTTTAGAGCGCATCTCTATGCCCGGTAAACTCTACCTTCTGCCCAACCTCCTCGATGAGACGCTCCCCACCGATCTCTTTTTGCCCCTCAGCGTGAACCGCGCCGTGGCTTCGCTGCAAGGCCTCATCGCCGAGAGCGAGAAAGAAGCGCGTCGCTACTTGCGCCGCTTCCTCTCCCATGATGAGATGGCCAAAATGCCTCTCCGCGTTCTCAATGAACATACCCAGGAAATTGAGGAATTGATCCAACCGATAGAACAAGGGGAGACGTGGGGATTGATCTCCGATGCTGGGCTTCCCTGTCTCGCCGATCCAGGATCCGATCTCGTCTGGCTGGCCCACCAAAAGAACATTCCAATAGAGGCATTGGTGGGGCCCTCATCGATTGTCCTGGCCCTGCAGTTGTCGGGTTTGGGAGGGCAGCACTTTTCCTTCCATGGCTATTTGCCCCGCGATGGCGCCGAGCTAGAGCGGGAACTGCGCGAGCTGGAGAAGCGAAAAGGGAC
>CAYNWC010000016.1:0-12873 GCA_964400805.1 uncultured bacterium
GCATTGAGCGGGCCGAGGGCATTATAGTATTGCCATTCATTGAAGTCCGATCGCTTCAAATGGAAAAATGAGAGGATATCCTCCGCCATAATGAAGCGGGTGAGCGTTCCATCATCTATTTTAGCCTGAGCCGCTTGCTTCACTGCCTCGAGATCGGCGACATTATTGATGATGAGGAGTTTTTCAGTGAAAGGAAACAGATGATTGTCGATTTGAAGCGTGGAGAGGTAGTGGGGATCGAGCAAGATGAGACCTTTACGACGCTCTAAGGCTTCCTGAACGGCTCGCGATATTCCCACTTCATTCGTATCTAACGCTCCAGCAAATAATAACTCCCCAAATGGCACAACATCCTTCTTGCTCGCGTAATTGAAAGCCCGAAAACACATCTCGTCAGGAATAATCGCAGCTGGCGCAATAGCGACGACCATGACGCGGTTGCGAATTTCTTCAGGCGCGCTAGCTAATGCATTCCTCACGTGGATAGCCCCTTGGCTGTGACATAATTGGAGATATTTTGCTTGTGGATTATGCTTATTCTCTTCGTGGAAAGCAACCCAGTTATCTGTGAGTAGGTTTGCAGTGTTTGAGGATATGCCAAGATAATTTTGAGTAAATACTTCTGTGAGATCTCCTAATGAACTATGGGAATTATTGTAGACCCAATCGATGCTATGACCCGAGGTGAGTCGGCCAACATAATCTGCATGTCCTACAGCACAGTCGAGCGGCGTGTTGATTCCATTGACTCCGGCGACTAGGCAAGAAGACCGCCGCTCTCCCGCTGTTGTAAAAAGGTGAGATTTTTGCAACTCAGAAGGAGAGGTGTCGCCAACAACTTCTGGACCTAGGATTTCACGGCCGAAGAGTTCAAAAAAGTGACGTGTGAATGAGCTTCCAGGCTGTGGAGGGATCGGCTGGTAAGGACTGCTAGGAAGGGGTGTAGGAGGAGGCGCAGACTCAACAGGAGTGGATTTGGGGGCGTTCAGAAAGTTCGTAAAAGAATCTTCCTGTCTCGATTTCTGGAGGAAGTCCCAATAGGTATAATGTTGACCGTTCCACATAACACCATTTTCGAGGAATAGCGGACCTTCATAAACAGGCGTGCGAATCGCACCCTTGGCCGCAGCCAAGCTGGCGTCCCAACGAGTGGCAAGATCGGCCAAAATCTCTGGGGTAATCTCTGAGGATATTGGACTCGTTTCGATAATGGGAAGTGCTCCATTGGCATGATTCACATCGGTTGCACCAATTGCCTGGGCAAAATTTTGGATTCCTTCGTCGACTTCGTATTGCATTTGTATAGGAGCATCGGCATTCTCAGAGCAATTGTAATCATCTATTGCCGCCTGGACAGCAGCGGCTCCTGTTGCAACGGCCACATTTGTTCCGGTTCCCGCTGTCGTGACGATGATGATGGCAACGGTAGCAGCCACAACAATAACCACCGCTGCAATAATGATCGCCTTTTTATGTTCATGCCAAAATTCCTTAAATCCACTTGACTGAGTTTCACTTAGAGATGGATTAATGTTACGCCTCAAACAACCGCCGTAGTGAAGAAAAGGGCGACGCTTTTTGCCAAATGTCTTTTTGAAAAAGCCGGCTAGTAGAGGCCTTTCTGATCGGACTTCATAACGGGGATCAATTTGTTCGAGATAGAAAGTGGCCAATTGATGAGCAAGAAGGTGATCGCCAGAAAGATAGATATCTAAAATCCGACGCTCTATCTCGGAGCGAATTTCTGGGACATCTCTCCAAGTGATTTGACAGCCATTCCAATCACTGCGATTGAGAGGGGGCGCGAGATAAAACTCACTCAAAGAATCGTCAAAGGAATCAACAGATAGATCAGAACTCATAGTGCCTCTTATAAATTGAGGAGGCACAGTATAAAAATATTTAATTTAAGTAAATAATTTTTTTATTTCACGGGGACCAGAACCAAAGGCGAATTCATATAACTTTTGTTGCTGCTCTTGAAGCGAGGGCGATTTCTCCATCTGAGAATAGAGGTTTTGCGTGGGATCGAGAAGGGTGCCGCAGGCGTGGAGTCTGCCGGGATGCTTTGTGGGGAAGAAGTAGAGCGGGCGTTGGAAGTGGAGAAAGTCGTAGCCGATGGAAGAGGCGTCGCCCAGATAGGCATCGGCGCGCGCGAGAAGTGGATAGACGGGAGGGAATTCGTGGACGAGGAAGACGTTTGGTTTGTTCTCGGTGAGGGCGGCGATGGAGTAGAAGTGAGCGGGATCTCTTTGTTCGAGGAGGGGATGGAGTTTGAGGAGGAGATTCCAGTCAGCGGGCAGTTGGTTGAGAACGGTAGGGCCGTGTTGGAAAAAGGAGGTCGCTTGATCGGCGTCGCGCCAGGTGGGGGCATAGAGAAGGGTGCGCTTTTGGGGAAGGAGGGGGAATTGTTCCTGAACGAGAGAGTCGTAGAAAGCGCGGTGCTTTTCGTAAAAGGAGAGGCGGTAGTTACCGATGAATGTATAGGGAGGTAGGGGGATTTGGAGATCATTGAGCATTTGGAGGAGGAGGGGACCGTAGAGAAGAACGGCGTCTTGGAAGGCGTAAGGAGCTAAGAGGGGCGCGGCATACCCTTTGTCCGATTGGCCGTGCGGACAGAAAACAAGGCGCATCTCTTTGCGGTAAAGCTGGCGAAAGAGCGTTTTTAAGTGGGGCGCCCAATATTTGCACTCGAAAAGAACGTCGAATTGTTCGGCGATGAGGGCGAGTTGATGCTCTAGGTCGGGCATAAGATGGGAGTGGACTTGGGGATAGTAGCGCTGGGCGAGAGTGTGGTTCAATTCTTCGGGGAGAATAAGGGGCATTTGCAGACGGTGGGCCAGGGGCGCGATATGGTCGAGCAGGTGGAAGTCGGGACCTGTATTAAACGCAGCACAGCGCATCGATCTGTTCCTTCACGTGAGTCCAATCGGGGGTGGGATCAAAGGTATAGGCATAGAGGCTTTTTCTGAGGGGGGAAAAGGAGTCGGCAGGGATTGGGAGGACAAAGGGGGCGCCACAGCGATGTAAGGGAAGATGAGGGTTATGTTTGAAGAAAAAGAGGGGGCGATCGAAATGGAGAAAGTCGTAGCCGATTGAGGAGAGATCGCCGATATAGGCATCGCAATGGACGAGGAGAGGGTAAATCGGAGGGATGTTGGGAAGAAAGAGAACATTGGGGTGTTGTCCTTGTAGGATCTCGAGCTGTGGGGCGAATTTCTTGGTTGTATTCGGATGGAGTTTGACGAGAAGCGAGGGGTGTTTCGCGAGAAAGGGAAAGGCGTCCCAAAAAGAGTTGTTGTTTTCGAAGTCATCCCACGTCGGGGCGTAGAGAAGGGTCTTGCCGGGGTGCGGTAGGATCTTTTCATAAAAAGCGCGGTGCTGGAGATAATAGGCCCAGCGGAAATTGCCGATCCGGATGCAGGGAAGGGAGAGAGAATCGACGCTCTTTTGGCCGTAGGCAAAGAGGAGCGTCTCTTCTTTTAAGAAGTGAGCGTTGATTCCCTTATCGGAGTGGCCGTGGGGGAGCCAGAGGGTTTGGAAGGATTGACCGGGAAAAGCGGCCTGCAAGAGGGGGCGGTTATCGCAGGTGACAACATAGGGCGGAAGTTTGAGATCCCAAATGGGGGTTTCGATCACTTTGAGATCGGGATAGTAGCGGCGCGCTAAAGAAGCGAGTGCGCTATCGCAAAGGATCAAAGGGCATTGTGTGAGTGCGCAAAAGGGGGCCAGGTGATCGAGATAGTGAAGAGAGTCGTCGTAAATCAGACCTGCGTAGTTCATGGGAAAAAGCTCTCTATGCCATAATGGCACACATGCGTGAATTGCACGAGTGGTTTCAGCAGAATCGGCGCGAATTTCCCTGGAGAGAGAATCCGACTCCGTATCAGGTCTGGATCTCCGAGGTGATGCTCCAACAGACGCGGGCGAGTGTGGTCATCCCCTATTTTCACCGATGGATGGCGCTGTTTCCCGATGTGAAGGTTTTGGCGGCGGCGCCTGTAGAGAGAGTGATCAAAGCCTGGGAAGGGTTGGGCTATTACAGCCGCGCGCGCAATCTCCATCGCGGCGCCCAGCAGATCGTCGCGTGCTTTGGCGGAGAGATCCCGTCGCAGCGAGCCGATCTCGAGACGATTTACGGACTGGGGCCCTATACGGTGGGGGCGATTTTGAGTTTCGGATTTAAGCAGAGGGCGCCCGCGGTCGATGGAAATGTGATGCGCGTGTTAACGCGCTACTTTTGCATTGAGGAAAATATTTGCAAGCAGGCGGTCAAAAGAAAGATCGTCGATAGAGCCGAAGAGTTGTTGGACCGGGATCAACCGTGGGTTACAGCTGAGGCTTTGATTGAGTTGGGCGCGACCCTTTGCGCGCCGAAGCCCCGTTGTGAGGATTGCCCTTTGCAAGCGACATGTCTCGGTCGACACAAAGCGGCTGACCTTCCGATCAAAAATGGGGAAAAAGCCACGATTCATATCAAGAGGGCGGTCGCGCTGATCGAGGCGGCCGGGAAGGTCTTGGTGAAAAAGGGAGAGGCGGGCAAGGTGATGGCCGATCTCTATGAATTCCCCTATTTTGAAATAAAACGGGGACAATGGACCCAGCGCGATATGGCACAGGCGGTGCAAAAGGCGTTTGGATTTGCGGTAGAGGGGGAAGGGCGGTTGCCCGAGGTCGTCCACACCTTCACCCGTTATAAGGCGCGTCTCTATCCCTTTCGTCTGAGGGCCGCCGCTCCGCGCGAGATAGAGGGCTACCAGTGGGTCTCTTCAGAAACCCTCGCTGAATTGCCTTTTTCTTCGGGACATCGGAGGATTTTGTCTCTATGAATATTCTCCATTTAGAAGCGTCGACAGGGTGGGGTGGGCAGGAGATTCGGATCTTGCGCGAGGCAGAAGGAATGCGTCAGCGTGGCCATCAGGTCGTTTTAGCTGTGATGCGAGGCGGTGGATTAATTTCAAAGGCGCGCGCAGCGGGCTTTGTCGTTTATGAGCTCAACTTTCGCCGTCCCCGTTGGCCCTTTTGTTTGTTTTATTTGTTGCAGATCATCCGGCGCCATCGGATCGACCTCGTCAATACCCATTCTTCCCTAGACAGCTGGATTGGGGGGATCGCCGCGCGCCTGGCTGGCAAGGCGATCGTTCGCACCCGCCATTTATCAACAGCCATTAAGAGTGGATGGAACAGCCGCCTTCTCTATGGAAGGCTCGCCGATTTTGTCGTCACCACCTGCGCCTCGATCGTTCCGATGATTTGCAGCCAGTCGGGGAAAAAGGAGGCGCGTTGCCGCTCGATCCCCACCGGGGTGAACCCCGATCTGATCTCCCCCCGTGCCGAAGAGGCGGAGGAATTTCGGAAGAAAACGGAGATTCCCTCTGATGCGTTCCTCATAGGGACGGCCTGCTTCATGCGCTCTTGGAAAGGGATCGACGACCTGCTCAAAGCGGCCCATCTATTGCGAGATACCGGCCTTAGGTGGGTCATTATCGGAGGGGGGCACGCGGAGCGCCATCAGAAATTGGCCGCGGAGTTGCATCTCGAAAAGATCGTCTTTTTCACCGGGCATCTGGATAATCCCTTCCCCGCCCTCGCGGCGCTGGACGTCTTCACCCTATTGAGCACAGCGCATGAAGGAGTCTCTCAAGCCATTTTACAGGCTGCCTACCTGGGGAAACCGCTCATCGCTACAACTATAGGAGGACTCGGAGAGGTATGCATCGATCGAGTCACCGGCCTATCTGTGCCTCCCTTCTCTTCCGATGCGGTGGCCCAAGCTGCTCTCTCTCTGTGGCAAAACCCCAACTTGCGCCTCCAGTTCGGACAAAACGCGCGGCAACTCGTCCTAGACCGATTCACCCTCCGCCATACCCTCGACCAAATGGAAGAGGTCTACCGCTTTACCCAAATGTAAAGCAGCTTTACATTTGCCCCTTCCTCTCGCGTTGACAAAATAAAATTTTGTTTGCTATGGTCCGGGTAGAACCGGGGGAATCTCTATGAGATCGTTTTTTATCGGGTGTATCACCCTTTTTTGTGCGGCAATTGGGGGAAATGAAATTAAAGACAATTTCATCCCGAATCTTCCGACTAACCAAAAGAACCTGTTAACGGACTTTTTGCTGACGCTGGCGCAGACGCCTTGCGGCTACGTCCTCTATGGCGATAAGCCGATGGACATTGCAACTTATGACCTCTCTTCGGTGCGGATCTTGGCGGGAACGAATCCGCGCACCGCGCTGATCATCAAGGGAAAAGAGCTGTGGGAGGATTTGAACCTTTCGTTAGACAATAAGGAATACATCATCACCAGCTTTGAGGCCGACTCGAAATGCCATGTCGTCTGTATCAACCGAAAGGCCTTCGTCCAGGTGGTGAATGAGAATCTCCCGCTGTTCCGCTACGTGTTAGGGCCGACGGTCGTGCCTGAGAAACTCTTGGGCGAGCTCGTCCACTCCAAAGAGCAGTTCTACAAAGTGTTGAAGAACGATCCCGTATTGCTCGGCATTTTATCGGGCCAGGGCACACACAATGCGATCCTCAACTCCCGCTATAGCCAACTTTCTTATCTGTATGGATCGGATCGCAATGAAGAGTTCCCTTATATCTCTAAGGCATTGAGCAAATCATGGGCCTTTGTTCCCAAGAAATACAATAGACAGCCCTCGTTAGGGTTCCGCTCAGTCACCGAAGAGGAGAATTTACTGGAAAAGTCGCTGGCTCAATCGACCCAAATTAAATCGTTTGATGCCTGCCCTCTCCCCCAATTCCAATGTCAGGCCGATTCTCCAGAGACGAAAGAGCTATTGAGCCGCTATGAAGATCAGCGGAAAAAAGTTCTCAAAGCAGTTGGAAATAAAAACTTCCTCCCCGAAGTTTTGACCAAGCTCTTCACCAACGTCTCTCAAACCGTTGAAATCCCCCGGATCCCGCAGCAAAAAACCCTCTGCTTGCCCAATAGCAAGGAAGAGACCATTGCCCGGTTGGTGGGAGTCATTCAGAAGTCGATTGGCAGCGGTTCGAAAAAGTTTCTCAACGCCTTTTTCCAAGGGATCGCAGCGCGAGAAAAAGGGCAGCAGATGCCTTTGCCCTCTGAATGGAAGCGGTACAAAGATGTGAGCCAGATCCAAATGGACCTGGAATGCTGCAAAAATCTCGAGAGAGCCAATGCCTACTTTGAGCGGCTTGCGGCGCGTGAAGATCTCGTCGCTCTTGTCCCTCACGGCATTTATTATAAAGTCCTCAAACCGGGCGCTGAGAAGCCCACCTCCCATTTCTTAGAGAACGTTTCTTTCCAATATTCGATGCAGATCTTAGGAGATAAGCAGTCGAAAGATTGGGGCGTGCTCAAAAATGAGAGTGTGAGCGCCCTCATTCCCGGACTCAGTCTCGCTCTCGTCGGTATGATGGAAGGAGAAGAGAGAATCGTCTACATCCATCCGCAATATGCCTATGGAGAGCAATCATTCTTCCCGCCCAACAGCGCCCTTGTGGCCCAAGTGCGCCTCTTGAATTTCCAAGAGGGGAACAGGGAAATGGAAGTATTTCCTCCCCATCAACTGGAGAAGAGAGATTACAGAGATCTCTTAACGCGGTTTGAAGTATTGCGCGCGGAAGAGTTCTTTGATGAAGGAGTCGAGTTCTGGGATTCCATGAAGAAGAGTGGTGATTTCATCGATTTCCAAATCTTCCAAAAGCTCTACAACTCGAATGTAGACTCTGTCTCTTTCTTCCAAAATCCCAATCAAGAACAGCAGTTTATTTCTGACTTAGAGTATTACCTGCTGCTCTCCCAACAGAGATAGCGAATTCCACGACCCAGGGGCTCTCCCTGGGTTTTTTTCACTATAGAGAAAAGACATTGTGTTTTAGAATTCTACCTCCTAGAAGATAGGGAGGGGTATGAATTCAGTTAGCCATTGTTTAACTCGGGGTACACCAATTTGTATTGGAGGCTCCTTAGTAGTGGCAGGATTTGCGATGAGCGGATGCTCAATAGCGCCTTTGGTTGCGGGAGCAATGATTCCGGTGGGACTTTATATTATAATGTTCTCGGTCGCTGATGTTGTCTCTCCTAATCCTAATCCTATATCTGCGGGGAAAAAGATCGTTTTGTTAACAGGAGGCGCTTTAATGAGTGGAGTCTCTGGAGTAGGCGCCGCAATGATTGAACCTAACCTTCTAAAATTTTTATATCTTGGCCCCATGATCGTTACTACTGCGGTATACTTCGCAGTGGTTAAGTGCATAGTACTCTCCTATGAAGTGCATAGTCAGCAAGCAGAGATAGAGATGGGACAACAGCTGGCTTAGGTTTGTAATCCATGTTCCAACGGCTTTTACTTCTTTTCGTATGTTCTGTTTTGTCAGCAGATATACCTCTTTCTTCTAAAATTCCTCCTTCTATTTGGCAAACGTATAAGACGACGGCATTGCCCCTGTCAGGGCTTGAGGCGCGGCATACGTGGATGAGTCTCAATCCTGAGTTTTCCTGTTTCTTATGGGAGGATGGAGACATTGAAAGATATATCGGAGAGAATTGGCCTTCCCCGTTTCTCGATTTTTTTCATGCGCTCCCGATTGGAGCTATGAAAGCCGATTTATGGCGGTATCTCATTTTGGCTTCTGAGGGAGGCGTCTATTCAGATATCGATTCTGTTTGCCTGTTGCCTGTGCGAGAATGGCCTTTAAAGGAACCCGTATCGAGCTCTCATGTTTTATTGCTTGATTTAGATTGTGACCAAAGCCAATTTTGCCAATGGACGTTTGCCGCAACGCCCAGACACCCTGCAATGTATTATATATGCTATTATGTATTGAACCAGTGGAAGCAAAAAGGGCTTGTCATCAGCCCCGATGGCGACATCGATGTGCTCGCTACTACAGGCCCGATTGTTTTCTCAAATGCTCTGAAGAGGTATTTGGGTGAATCAACGGATACGGGGGCCTCTACGATCGTAAAGAAATACACGAGAGACAAAGCCTATCGAGAGCGGCTCCATCGACTAGGGGTCTTTTTTACAGATAAAGGGTTTTTTAACGGACATGCAGCGAAAAATCTATTTTGGGGAACTTGGTCTCATCGCTCTGCGGAGTAAGGGGCTCTCCTGTCTTTTTGCAATGGTTCTTTTTGCCCAAGAGGCCCCACCCATTCCAAAATGGCAACATCGCCTACTTTTTGGATTAGGCGGCAGCTATAACTCAGTCGTGATCGATCAGCAGTTCAATGGAACTGCGTTTTCAAGTGTATTCTCTGGCGCCTCCCTCGTGGCCCTTGGAGAGAGTGGAGGCGCCGCAGAGAGCTATCGAACCACTCATTCTACCTTGGCGCCTCAGGCTGAATTGGGATATCTGTATCGATTTTCTAATAGCCCCTGGTTCTTAGGGAGCAAGGCGGTGTATCAGTACCTTGGCCTTACGTTTACACAAAACAACCTCGATTCTTTTCCCACAGGCCTCTACACGGCGGTCGGAGGGGGCGGTGATACATGGATTGGACATTTTCTCATCAGTTCTTCTCAAACAGAGGTGAATCATCAGCTGTTTTTCCTTCCGCTGGTTGGGTATTTGATCAATGACAGTTCTGTCTATCTCGGCGCGGGACCTGTGGTATTCGGAACGGAGCACAATCTGTATGGAGTGGGGAGTTTTGTCCGTGTCAATGGAGCCACTTTTGACACTACAGGAGCCCCTGCAAACCTTTCCTTCTCGCAATGGATATGGGGTGGAATAGCGCAGCTCGGCTGGATCTATGCTTGCGGCCACTCCTGGTTTTTGGATTTCAATTATAGCTATGCTGTGACAGCAAACGCCACGGCGCAAGATTCCGTTCTCTTTTCCCATTCGCTGATCGCGGGAACCGTCTATACTGAGGAGGGAATCGCATCCCTAAAAACCCAACAGCAAGTCACCGCGCAATCATTCACAGTCACCGTCAATAAAGCCTTTTGATCTTCGTCATAGGTCTTTAATAATTTTTTAAAGTTGAAAATAATAGTATTTTAATTAAAATAGTGCCCCGTCATGGAATCAATAATGGAACTATGAATTCGATTAGAAATTATTTTACTTGGCCCAGACCAATACCTTGCATCGTTGGTTGCGGAATCCTCACGGGAGTTGCAGGGATAGTCATGGTAGCTCGGTCCATACAACCTGTGGCTGGGGCTGCATTGATTGGATTGGGAATCTTTATCTCATGCGGGCCGCCCGGTGTCGAACCTCCATTAGCCAGGAGAGAGATTATTGGTTTAGTGATGGGGGCTGCAGTGAGTGGGGCCGCTGGAGCGATGTTTGCAATTATTGAACCTATGCGCAACAAACTTTTAAGTGGCCTTGTTTTGGGCGCGGCTCTTCTAGCAATTAAGCAGTGTTTTTGTATAACGCATGACCCCTTACCTTATAATTATGGGACAGAGCCGGAGGAGCCAGTTTAAACGGTATATACTACCAATTCCACTTGTAACACTTTTTATAGCCGACGGGTAAAACCTCAAAGCGAGCGACGGGCTGGTAAATTTGCCAATCGGTCAGCCCACAGGGGCGCAGGTTTTGGTTTTTGATGGTGTAGAGAGGGAGATAGAGGACGATCTCCGCTTGCCAAATCGATTGGAAGAGAGAGTCATAGCGGTAACTGAAGTCTACGGCTAAGTAGTCGCGATACTGGGGTCTGAGGCGCACTTCGCCGCCGCGCGTTTTGTCGACGCACTGCCTTCCTGCGATGTAATAGGGCCCGCCGGCAAGATAGAGAGAGAAATCACATCCGTAGTAGAGATAACATCCCACCTCAGCATTGAAAGAATAAGAGACCGATTCGTAGATATCTTGTTGGAAGAAATAGTCCCCGTCATAATCGTCAAAGAAGCAGTGATGGTGGTGCTTCTTGTGGCCAAAGGGGACGTACACATTGCCGCGCAGCTCCCATCGCTCACCCAATACCTCTAATCCAAACCCTAATTGCTGGAAATAGCCTAAACAGCTTTGCCGGTAATCATAGTAGGCGTTCCATCCTAAAATCTTGCAATAGCAGCCGCAATCAAAGGGAACATATCGACCGACGATCCCTCCGTTGGCCGCATAGGTGGTATTGTCAAAACGGTGCCCGCGGAGATCGATCATCGGCATCCAATGACCAGGGCAATAATCGGAAGCGAGAATGATGTCGAGCGACGAGTAGTTGGTGGCGAGGGGAACGCAGGTATTTTGATCGTTGATCCCTTCAATGTGCCGCACGGCAAGGAGTTTAGGGACGAGATAGGGATTAAAGTTGCAGCAAAGAGGTACAGGACAGCAGGCGCCATCGGAGGGAGGAGTTACCTCGACCGGGCAACAGGCCTTCTTGGGTTTTACACAGCATTCTCGTTGACAGGGAGCAGGCGCTGCCGGAGGCTCCTGCACAACAGCGACGGGAGTGGGCTCTTTTTGGGGAGCTACGGGCGCCGGTTCTTTCGGAACTGCTATGGGAGGAGCAAGGACTTCTACCGGTTTTGGATCGAGGAGCGTCTGCGCTTTCTCCCACTCCTTGGTCGCGAGGTCAGAGGCGCCGATCATTTCTGATTCGGAAGGGAGTGCGCTCAAAGCGAGAGGAGCGGGCGGCTCTTCTTTTTTCTTTTTCGGTTCCTCGGTGGGGAATTGCACGATTTCGAAATCAATGGTTTTACCTACGCTCTCAAATTCCTTGGCGATCGCGAGCTGGATCTGAAGCTCTTTTTCGCTCACAGCCGATTCGGCGGCGGCGAGGTCTTTTTCGAGGCGCGGAACGTCGGCATATTCGGCGACTTCTAGCTCGGCGACGAGCCGAAGGTCTTTCTCACAATCCCCTAAAAGTTCTTGGGGAACGCGCGCTGTGATCTCGGGCCGTAGAATGGGCTGCGCTTTTTTAAAGTCTTCTGCGGCGATTTGGAATTCGCTCTCTTCTGCTTTGGCGCCCCAGGCTTTTTCCTCACAGACCCACTGCGGCATAAAGGGGCGAACGGGGTCTTGGGATTTCGGGTCGTGGAAATGGCCCCAGGCCAGAGGCTGCGCTTCGTCGCCCCACCCTTTTTCCTCGGGAAGGGTTTCGACAGTTAAGGAGGGGGCGTCTGGAGAGGTTTCTGCCTGCTGGGCGGCGACTTGCCAATCCTTGATCTCGCCGAGATCGGGACTCCAGGCTTTTTCTTCGAAAACACAGGGCGCTGCGATGGGGAGGGAAGGCTCAGTTCGGGGGGCTGTTGGGCTCCACGCAATGGGACACTCGCGCTCATCGAGGAATTCTCTCTCTTCCCGTGCGATTTCGAGTGTGGGGGATGAGATTTCAGGGGTATCGACTTTGTTGTCGAAAGCCCACCCCCAATCGTGGATTGCGCTGAGGTCCGAACCCCACGACGCCTCTTCAAAGACCCATTCTAGATCGAGTGGAAGGGACGCGGGAGACGGCTGTGGATCGAGAGTTTCTGCGTAGGCAACCGGGGAGTCTTCGGAACTCCAAGAACGTTCTTCAAAGACCCATTCTAGGTCGAACGGAAGGGTCTCAGAGGACGGCTGCGGATCCGAAATTTCTGTATAGGCAACCGGGGCGTCTTCGGAATTCCAGGGACGTTCTTCAAAGGCCCATTCTAGGTCGAGCGGAAGGGTCGCAGGAGACGGCTGCGGATCGGGAATTTCTGTGTAGGCAATCGGAGACTCTTCTACATCCCAAGGATGCTCTTCAAAGGCGAGTTCTTTGAAGCGAAGGATCGTTTTCTTTGGACGCTCCACGGGCAGCGGAGGAAGAAGGGTCTCGACCTCATCGGAGAAGAGACTCTCTTCGGCGGCGAGTTCCAGAGCGGGTGTTGGGAGCGTCGCTTCTTGGAGGAGCGGTTGAATGGCGATTTCTGGAGGATTTTCTCCGTCGATGCT
>CAYNWC010000017.1:0-12825 GCA_964400805.1 uncultured bacterium
AGCGGAATACTAATTGGCAGTCATCGCTGGCATTTTCCACTCCATCCAATAGCGCTTTTTCATGCGCTTCCAGGATCGATTCGTAGCAAAAAGTTTGAGGTGTTTGCCCTCTCAAATAGTCGGCTCGTTTGGGGATGGCTGCAATCACCTTCCCTTCGGGAGCATGGACCAGCGTGTCGGTAGAGGGAATGCACGTATCTACCGCGCCATATTGCAGAGCGCCTTCAAGATTGTTCTTTAGAATTGCCTCTGTCACAAAAGGGCGGGCGGCATCGTGGATCAGCACAATGTCGGGCTTTTGCACAAAGCCTTGTAGGCCTAGATAGGAGGATTGCTGCCTTGTCGCTCCCCCCGCCACGGTTCTTGTGCCATCCATTTCGACCATCCGATCGGCTGGGCAGACCAGGACAATCTCATCAAAGAATCCTGTAGCGAGCAAAGTGTCCAGGCCATATTGAAAAACTTTTTTATCTCCCAGACAAAGGAACTGCTTTGGGACTGAACTGCCAAACCGTTCCCCTTTGCCTCCCATGAGTAAAATAGCGCCGATTCGCTTCCCTTCAAACATAGCCCCTCCACTATAGCAGATTGGACGAAAATCATTGAGGGAAAAATAGAGACTCACTTACTCTAGAGGGCCTTATTTTACGCCTGGATAGCTCAGTTGGTAGAGCAGCGCATTCGTAATGCGAAGGTCGCAGGTTCGACTCCTGTTTCAGGCATATTAAAGAAGAGGGATTATGACTTCGGCAGTTAAGGCTGAAATTTCTTGTGTTTATGACGGGTTTGGTAAGCCATTTACTTGTGACGTAAAAGGCATGGACCAATCTATGTGGAGATTTGTGACAGCAGCAGTTTCTCCCGATGGTTTTCTTCGGACGCTAAGTTTGACAAAGAAGATAACCTTTACGGCACCTCCTGATGCATTCACTGTTAAGAGGATATCGAAAGTTTTTGAGACTTTTCAATCTTGGACAACGGAATCTTTACTCAAGTATTTATCCAACAAGGAAGCGAGTGGGAAATCACAGCTTCCCAAAATACGCTGATTTCTAAATAGGAGGAGGTTCTATGACTGAGAGCGATCAAAGAGTGAGAAAAGGGTGGTTGATGCTATTGGGGCTAAGTCAGTTGAATACTGTGTGGATGATCTTTTTAAAGCGATTGGACATTTCGTTCTCAGCGGTCCCACAGGCCGTCTGGTATGGCGTTATGGCCGGTGTTTTCCTCTTCGCCTTCATCTTTAATTTTTCTCTTTATCATTGCGCCTATAAAAAGCCGGGAACCAAGTTTCTGATGTTTTGTTTGATTATGAACGGACTCTCTTTTTTGAGCCTTCCGGGTAATTTGATAGCCGCAATTGCCGCTTTTAAGACTCATATCTATTTTGGAACATGGATCATTGGATCGCAAATCATGGGCATCCTCTGGTTTGTCCTCTGTTTGAAGCTGCGAAAGATCAATCAAAAGCGAAAATTGATTCCAGTTTGAGAGCGAGCTGCTCGTTGAGGTAGGCGAGCATTTGGGGGTCGGTTTGGGCGAGCCATTCTTGAATGGGGTCGACCGAGTCGCGCACCGATTTTTGGAAGGTGGCTTTGGGAGAGAGCTCCGGCTTGCGAAAGAAAGAACCAACATCGATCTGGTAGGCGCGCGTACCGTCAAATCCATAATTGCGACGGAAAGAGCGGTCTCGATTGAGAATGCCTTTTTGACCTCGCTCGACAATGACATCGAGGAGGGCGTCGAGAAGGCGCTTCGCTTCGCTGCGGTTGTTGGCAAGGGCGGCGGAGAAGGCGGGAAGCCAAAGGGGTTGCTTGCGCTGGAGGGCAAATGGAGTTTTGCCGAGGGAGATGGAGTGTTTGCAGCCGAGAGCATCGATGAGGGTAAGGGAGTGAGGGGCGGCGCTTTGCCCGAGATGGAGGGCAAGCAGGCCGGTTTGTTCAGGGAGTTCGTGGAAGGAAAGGAGAAAACTGTCGAGGATGAATTGCTGCCGTTCGAGATGGTCGGCTTCGAGGCGTTGTTGATAGGCTTTGAGGGGGAGAAGGCGGACCCAAAGAGGGGTTTTATAAATGTCGGTCCGAGGGAGTTTGAGGACGTAGCGGTTGTCTTCGCTGGCAAAGGCAAAACATTGCCGCCCTCGTCCTAAGTAGCGGTAGGTTTGAGCGAGAGCCGCGGTGCTTTCTGGGTCGGAGGGAAAGGGAGTGGGAAGGGAGAGGCTCTGGATGCGGCGCGCGCTAAAACCATCTTTGAGGAAATAGAGCGTTTCGCCGATCGCGGCGCAGAAAAGAATGAGGATCAATAGGAAAAAAGCCTTCCGCATAGTAAAGTAGGGTACTCTTTTTCTCAATTAGGAGTCCAGAATGTGCGGCTTTACCGGCTGGTTCGATCCAACGCCAGCGGATCGAGAGGTGCTCGAGCGGATGACAGAGGCTCTGTTTCATCGAGGACCAGATGCGGGAGGGATCTTTTGCGAGGGACCTATTGCGCTGGGGCACCGACGCCTTTCAATCATCGATTTGGGAGGAAGTCACCAACCGATGAGGGAGGGGCGCTCTGCGTTGGCCTATAATGGGGAATTGTACAACTTCCGGGAACTGCGAGACGAACTGAGGGCGTTGGGGCATCGCTTCGAGACGGAGGGAGACACGGAGGTGCTTCTGCATGCTTTGCAGGAGTGGGGCGAGGCGGTATTGCCGCGTTTGCAGGGGATGTTCGCGTTTGCCTTTTGGGATGGGGAGAGCTTGTTGTTGGCGAGGGACCATTTTGGAGTGAAGCCTTTGTATGTATGCCAAGAGGGAAACAGGTGGTTGTTCGCTTCAGAGGTGAAGGCGCTGCTGGAGCATCCGGCGGTATCGCGAGAGGTGGATCGGGAGGCGGTGGGCCTGTATTTGGAGTGCCAGTATATCCCTGCGCCCTTCTCCATCTTCCGACAGATTCGCAAGCTGCCGGCTGCGCATTTTGTGCGGATTCGAGGAGGTGTGGGAGAACAAAAGCGGTATTGGACTCCTTCCTATTTGCCGAAATGGGAATGCGATGCAGAGACGGCGGCTGAGCTGCTGGAAAAAGAACTGCGCCGCTCGGTGCGTTCGATGTTGATCGCCGATGTGCCGCTGGGCGCTTTTGTCAGCGGAGGGATCGATTCGTCGCTCATCGCGGCGCTGATGCAAGAAGAGAGCGGGCAGAAAGCGAAGATCTTTTCGATTGCATTGGGAGAGGAGGCCCACGCGGCGCGAGTGGCTGCGCATCTCGGCGCTGAATTCCATCCATTCCCGGCCCGCGCGAGCGATGTGATCGGAGCGCTCGATCAGATGTTCGATGAACCTTTCGGCGATCAGGCGGCGCTGCCTACGCTGCTCTTGGCAAAATGGACGCGCCAAGAGGTCAAAGTAGTTCTGACGGGAGAAGGCGCCGATGAGGTTTTCGCCGGCTATAGCAATTATGCAAAGCGGCTGAAAGAAGCGCCTCTCTCTGCGCGCTATGGGCGGTTCCCGGTGCCTCAGTTGTATCCGTTCATGCCGATGAAATTGCGCAAAAATCGGCTCTTCAAGGCCATGGCGCGCCCTCTGTCTCGGAGATATACGACGATTCCCTGCCTGTTTGACCGAGAGACGCATCGCTCTCTTCTGCAGTTCGAGACGATGACCGGATTGGAGGATCTGGCTGAATCGCACTATGATCTTTGCAATTCATCTGAATATCTCGATCGGATGCTCCATATCGACCAGAATCTATGGCTCCCCGATGACTTGTTGACTAAAGTCGATCGGGCGACGATGACCCACTCTCTGGAAGCGCGAGTTCCCTACTTGGATCATCGGTTGGTGGAATTTGCGGCGCGGTTACCCACTGGGTTAAAGCTGGGAAAACAGTTGCTGAAACGAGTGGCCGATCGGGGCTGGTTGCCCAAGGAAATCACCCATCGTTCCAAACAGGGTTTTGTGCTGCCCTTGCACGCGTGGATGGAAGGAGAACTCAAGGAGGTGATGGCCGATGCGCTGCAAAGTCTGGTGAATCGGCGGCTATTTCGGCCCTCTTTATTGCGGAAGAAGCATCACGGCACGCGCCTGTTTGGTCTGCTCGCCTTGGAGCTGTGGTTTCGCCGCTATGTGCCGAATGTTCGTTTTTAAAAAGATCGCAGACAGTTTCTAAGGAAAAGGGATCTCTTTTACCTCTTCATCTCGGAGGAACAGATGCGCATCGACCCGCTTGGGTTGAAGATAGGTTTGAAGGACCTCGTGGAATTTTTCGGAGGAACACCGATCGCCACAGGTGAAGAGATCGACAAAACAGCGCCCATGTTCCGGATAGGTGTGTAGGCTGGCATGACTTTCAGAGAGGAGGTAGACGAGGGTTAGGCCGTTAGGAGGGAAAACATGGAGCTTTTGGCTCAGGATCATCGCGCCTGATGCTTCGACCGCTTCATCCATGGCCTGAAGCAGACCGCCTAAGTCGCCGATCGCGCGAAAATCACAGTCCAGATAACTCGCTACGAAGTGCTTTCCTCGAAATAGATGATCGTTGCCAAACAAAGCCGTCCCGAGCAAAGTCAATAGACAAAATACCGCCTGAATCATTTCTGAGTCTCCCAAAAGAAACATCGTACACAAATTTCGGTTTAAAGAGGGGGTTTTTCTTTGGGATCGGGGACTTCAAAGGTCTCTCGGATCCGCTCGGGCTTTTTCTTGAGAATGAAGGTCAGAGTGCCGCCGAGGACGATCAAGATTGTCCCAAGAATCGAGCGCCTATCTGGCGGATCGCCGAAAACCAACCAGCTGCTGATTCCCGCGTAGATGACGGTCGCATATCCCAACGGCGAGAGAAAGGAGGCCGTTCCATATCGGTACGCAATGGTGAGGAGCATTTGGGCGATCACAGTGGCGAAACCGACGCCGAGAACGCGCATCCATTCCAGTCCATCGGGATGGACCCAATCGGCCCAGGCAAAAGGAGCGCTAAAAAGCGTCCCAAAGAGAAAATAGTAGAAGAGCGTTCGACTCATCGGCTCTTTTTTCAGATTGAGAATGCGGAGGGTTGTAAAAGCAATTGCCGACGCGAGCCCTGCAAATACGCCAAAGACAAATCCTTCCTGTAAAATCTGCCGCGTCGGATTTAAAATCACCGCCACACCGATAAAACCGACAATGATTGACCACCAGAGGTGCAGGTCGATCTTTTCCCGCATCCAGATCCACCAAATAATAGGGACGAAAAAAGGAGCGGTGTAATTCAGTGTCGTTGCATCGGTGAGGTTGAGGAAGCGGATCGCCACAAAATAGAGGTAATAGCTCAAGACGCCGGTGATGTCTCGGAGCAAATGGAGCGGCAAGACATCTGTTTTGAGGCGCCGATATCCTTTTCGCAGAGCTAGAGGAAGGATGCAGAGAAAGCTCACGCAATTTTGGATGAAGATGATCTGAATGGTGGGAAAGCGTCCCTGGAAGCTCCAAACTAAGGAACTCGCTGTGACAAAAAAGATGTTGGCGATCAGAACAATCGATATACCGAGGGCGAGGCGAGGGGGAGTTTGTTCAATGGGCATAAATTTTTATATTAACGCAATTCCAAATTTGGTAGATATATGAAATGGATAGGACTTTATGGAATTTGATAGAGCGAAGATGGAGTGGCTGGAATTTGATTTGCTGGAGCCATTCCCTCATGTGATCCACGGAGTTTTTCTCCGCCATGGCGGAGTGAGCAAAGGATCTTGCGGGACACTGAATCTGGGAGATGGAGGGCATGATACCTCTGAAAATGTCAAAGCCAACCGGGAATTGTTGCGCAAAGCCCTTCAGGTCCCTCGGATCATTTTCCCCCATCAGACGCATGGGATGAATGTCGAGCGAATCACAGCGAAAAATATCGACAAACTCCCTCAGTCCGACGCTCTCTTTACCACAGAGAAAAACTTGGCGCTCGGCGTGACTCATGCGGATTGCCAAGCGGCCCTTTTTTATGATCCGGTCCATGAAGCGATCGCCGCGGCCCATTGCGGCTGGCGCGGCTTGGTGCAAAACATCTATGCTCGCGTACTGGAAACGCTTCATCGAGAAGTCGGAACCCAACCGCAGAACTTGATCGTCTGCATCGCTCCCTCTCTCGGCCCCGATCATTCTGAATTCAAGAACTACAAGCAAGAATTCCCCCAAGAATTTTGGCCCTTTCAATCCAAGCCCCACTACTTTGACCTTTGGGCGATTGCTCGCAAGCAGCTCAGCGCGCTCGGCATCCTCGATAAAAATATCGAGATCACAGAAACCTGCACCTTCTGCAATCCCAAAGATTACTTTTCCTATCGAAGAGAAAAAGATACCGGCCGCCACGCGACAGCCATTGCACTGAAAGGCTGATTTCGAGACAATGCTTCTCCATGAAAGTCCTCGATCTCAAATTACCCGGGTTAAAACTCCTGATTCCCCGCCTCTTTCGCGATGAGCGAGGCTTTTTCTTTGAGAGCTATCGACAACAATTCATCGAACCTGTGTTTGTTCAGGACAACGTCTCCTTCTCAACGCGCGGCACAGTGCGCGGTCTCCATTTTCAATCCGATCCCGGTCAAGACAAACTCGTCAGCTGTGCGCAGGGAAAGATCTGGGATGTCGCCGTCGATATTCGCCCTCAATCCCCTACGTTTATGCAGTGGGAAGCCGTAGAGCTCGACGATCAAACCCATCATCAGTTATTTGTTCCCAAGGGATTTGCCCATGGCTTTTGCGTTCTGAGCGAGACCGCCCGCGTCCACTACAAAGTGAGCGCCTATTACAACCCGCACACCGAGTGCGCGATCCGATGGAATGACCCCGATTTTCAGATCGCCTGGCCCGTTCAAGAGCCCCTTCTGTCCCCTCGCGACCAAGTCAGCCCCCTTTTTAAGGAGATGAGAGATGTTGTGGATCACCGGCGCTAAAGGCCTTTTAGGCACAGCGCTTTCCGTCAAATGTAAAGCAGCTTTACATTTATCGGGGGCCCCCAAAGACGCATCGTCTTTGGGGTGTTGTATTGCTGCTTTACATTCAGGTCATGAGGTCGATATTGGAGATGCGCGGCAGGTGCGGGGTTATATCGAGACCCATCCCGGCATCACCCACATTGTGAACTGCGCGGCGTTCTCTTTAGTCGATGCGGCTGAAGAGCAACGGGAAGAAGCCTATCGGGCGAATGTATTGGGGCCGGAGAATTTGGCGCGCGTCGCGCAGGAGATCGGTGCCCGGCTTATCCATATCTCCACCGACTATGTTTTCCCGGGTACGGGGAGGCGGCCATTGACCGAGAATGATCCGGTCGCTCCCTGCAATTACTATGGGCAGACCAAGCTCGAAGGAGAGCAGCGGGCCTTGGCTCTCTCCGCCTGCGTCATTCGCATCTCAGCCCTCTTTGGCGATGGGGGGAAAAACTTTGTCTCCAAATTGCTGCAACTCCTCCTGACGCCCCGCGAAGTCCAACTCGTCGACGATCAATGGAACCGGTTTACCTATGCGCCCGATCTCTCAGATGCGATTCTCCAATTATTGGACCACAAAGGACTCTACCATTATGCCAATCAAGGTGTGGTGACAAAGTATGAATTTGGCATTGCCATGCGCGATTACGCCATTGAGCTCGGCTATCCGGTGAAAGCATCGCTTCGCCCTGTGCCCGGAACAACCTTTCCTTCACCCTGCAAACGCCCCATCTATTCGGCCTTTGACACAGCCAAAGTTGAAGCCTTCGTTTCGATTCGCCCCTGGCAGGAAGCTTTAAGAGAGTTCTTATGCGCCCAAATGCCAGTCTCTTTGTAACCGGCGGCGCCGGCTTTATCGGGTCGGCTTTTATCCGCTTCCTCCTGCGCAATGCCGAATTTACCGGACGCATTCTCAATTACGATCTCTTGACCTATGCTGCCGATTTGTCTTACCTCGATGGATTTCAGAACCATCCGCGATATCGATTCATGCAGGGGGACATTCTCAATCAACCGCTCATTGAGAAACTCTTTTTAGAACAAGAGATCGACACCGTCGTCCACTTTGCCGCAGAGACACATGTCGATCGGAGCATTGCCTCAGCGCTTCCCTTTATCGAGACAAACATTAAAGGCACTCTCTTTCTTTTAGAAGCCGTGCGGAAATTTCCCCACATCCATTTCCATCACATCTCCACAGATGAAGTGTATGGCTCTCTTGGCGAGAGCGGTACCTTCCATGAACACTCCTCCTACCGCCCCAATTCCCCCTATTCGGCCTCGAAGGCGGCATCTGACCATTTAGTCCGCGCCTTTGCGCAAACCTACGGACTATCTACGACCCTTTCCCATTGCAGCAATAATTATGGCCCTTGCCAATACCCCGAGAAGTTTGTCCCTCTCGTGATTCACAACTGCCTTCATAAAAAGTCCCTGCCCGTCTATGGCCGCGGAGCCAATATTCGCGATTGGATCTATGTCGATGATCATGCGGCAGCCATATGGCGCATTCTTCAACGAGGCAGAAAAGGAGAGATCTACGACATTGGAGGGAATACAGAGATCAGCAATCTAGAGTTGCTCCATCTTCTCATCGAGCTCATCCAAAAAGAAAAACCGGGCGATTACCACTCTCTGATTCGATTTGTTCAAGATCGGCCGGGGCACGATTTTCGCTATGCGCTCAACACCGCAAAAATCGAAGCAGAACTCGAGTGGCGTCCCACCACGTCCTTGAAAGAAGGGCTGCGGCGCACGATTCAATGGTTTTTAAACAACTAAATATTTTGTTACTTTATAGTAAATAAAATAGTTTGGTTTGTGTTTATTTTTATTCAAGAATTGAAAACAATGTCGGCATTGTATACACTATTTAATAAGATTTTAATCAAGGTATGTAAATATGAGACTAATAGGGGGAGCGAGGGATTTGCTTTCAACTGCAGTTTATACAACTGGATCGTTGACTTGGCGAGCAGCCAAGTTCTCTGCGACCCAATGTTGGAATATATTCCCCTATAAGGGAGCTGCCCATAAGGCCTTGAAAGTAAGTAAATGGGCATTATACGGAACTGCGGGCTTTTGCACGGCTGAGTTAGCTTACAGGGCAAGTCAATCAGAGCTGGCAGCTGCAAGTCTCTCTATGGCAGGTGAAGCCCTGCAACCCGTTCGTGAAATTGCTTACGACTACCTCGGTGAACCCATTTACAACGGTGTCAGCGCTGCTGCGGATTTAGCCCTCACCGGTGCCAAGGAACTTGTAGTAGAAAGTTTGTCTAAGGCTGCCTCTATAGGGGTAAGCGGAATCGTTCATTTTATAGCTTGCAGAATACTCTCAGTAGCAACCACGTCCTTTAAGGCATTTGGCCTATTTTTCGATGTTTTCAAGCGGATGGATACGCCTGCTCAGATTATGGTAGGTGGGGGTCTCCTTCTTCGCTTTGGAGGTTCAAGGCTGACAAAAAAGATGCACACATTTTGTATAGGCCCTAATTTACCTAGCCTTGCGCAAAGGGGAGCTTCCTCCTGTCAAAGTCCTCTGTCTGCCCTGATTGAAAAGAAAGTCAAGCGGTTCCTTCCTTGGTTGAAAAATAAAGAGGAAATTAAGCCCATTTTAAATAAAGACATCAAAGCTCAGGTTGAGCCATTTATCGAGGCTAATAAAAAAATTGCAGCAGGTGGAGACGGGTTTTTTAGAAATATGTTGTTATTAGGTTCTCCAGGTACTGGAAAGACGATGCTTGCAAAATACATCGCTAGAGAATCTGGAATGAATTACATCGAAATCGACGGAAGCACCTTCGCTCGCTATGAGCAATGGCAAGAGGGACTGGCATTAAAGCTCTTGAAGGAAGTATTTGAATATATCCAGCAATCTGGCAGACCCGTTCTCGTGCTGATCGACGAAGCAGATGGTCTTTTGCAAAGACCAGACGCCATCAAGGATCCAAGAGTTAAACAATCGGACCTGCAGTTTAGAAGCGCTCTTTTGGCAGCGACTGGCGTCAACAATAAGCTTATGCTTGTGCTTACCACCAATCACCCTGACAAAATGGATCGCGCTCTTTTATCCCGAGTACAGGTAAAAGTGAATATACCTCCCCCTGATTTAGACAGTAGGGTCGAGATTTTAACAAAATATATTGACCAGCATTTTAAAAAACGCTCTGAAAGAGCTACTTGTTTAAATGATGAAAAAATCAAAGAATTGGCTGAAAAAACTGAAGGAATGAGTGGAAGAGACCTATTATTCCTTGTGGATAATTTCGTTGTAGCGCAAACGTACTCACGCGCCAAAACTCTGACTCCAGAGATGATTGCAGATATGCTGGATCTTTCTCTTCACTCTTTTAGAGAAGAGTACAAGTATAACGCGGCCCAAGCAGCGCCTCTCCCAGCAACACAGCCCGCTCAACCTGCACCGCCTCCTCCAGCAACACAGCCTCTTCAAGTGGCTGTCGAGCCTGCAACGCCTAGCCCAGCAGAGCAACCTCTTCAAATTGTTGTTGAGCCTGTAATGCCTCTCCCAGCAGAACAACCCCTTCAAGCCGCCCAACCACCTGCAACGCCATCCCCAGAAGCAGAAGAGCCTCTTCAAGTTGTTGTCGAGCCTGTAACAGTGCCTGAAGTAGAAATTTCCGCACCTGAGAAACCGACTGCAAAAACAGTCGAGTCGCTCGGTCAAAAAATTGCCAATTTTGTGGCGCTCTTCTTTTCTAAGATCAAGGAAATGTTCAGCGCGATTGGCAGATTCTTTTCTTTCTCGCGGGCTATTTCCGCTGCGCCGGTTCTTCCGTCGGTACGAGGTGTCCTAGATAAGCAGGCAGCTCAAGCCCTGCCATCCGCGTAACGTCGTGTAAAGAGGGAAGCGACTTCACGAACTGGCTAATGAAGTTCGAAGTAGAGCTTCCCTTGGCGGGATCTCCGCTTTGACCGCTATCCCAGACGGTGATCTTGTCGATCTTGATGTTTTTAATGGCCTCAGTTTGGAGCTTCACGATCTCTTCGAGTTTCTCGATGAGGAGCATCGTTGAGGCGCTTTTCGCATCATCGCCGCACGCGGCGATGAGCTGTTTGTAGCCGTTCGCTTTGGCATCCAGAAGTTTTTGAATCCCTTCCGCTTCCGCTTGTTTGATGGCTAAGATCGCTTCGGCTTCGCCGCGCGCTGCGAGGACTCTGCACTGCGCCTCGGCCGATGCCTCGATCTCAATCTGCTTTTTGAGGATTTCTTGGGGAATGATCTGCTCCGCTTCCAGCAACTGCCTTTGAGCCAGGGCGCGGGCTCTTTGGATCTCGGCTTCTGCTTGCTGTTGCGCGACTTGACCCCGTTGGCTCGCCTGGGCCTCTTTTTCGAAAAGGTTGGCATTCGTTAAGGCGATCTGGGCCTTGGCATCATTTTCCCCTTGAATGGCCTCAGCATGGTAGGAGGCGACGGAAATCCGTCGCTCTTTCTCGGCTAACGCCTTGCCGATATCCCCTTGCTTTTCCTGATCGGCCACATCGACTTTCGCTTGGTTCACAGCAGTCGCAGAGGCCTTTTTCCCAATGCTTTCAATATACTCTGATTCATCGGTGATGTCGGTGATATTGACATTGAGCAGGGTCAAGCCGATTTTATGCAGTTCGGGTTCGATGTTTTTTTTGATCGATTCGAGAAAACGCTCTCGGTCCTGGTTGATCTCTTCGATCCGCAGAGAGGCGACTGTCAGGCGGAGCTGGCCGATAATGATCTCGGTCGCCATCGACTCAATGCCCCGGTGATCGAGGTCGAGGAGGCGAACGGCCGCGTTGTTCATCACATCGGGTGTGAGGCCGATCGCTACCGTGAAGGTAGAGGGAACGTTGACGCGGATATTTTGATGGGAAAGGGCCCCTTTTAGCGGGATGTGGATCGTCCGCGGTGTGAGGTCGAGAAACGCGCAACCCTGAATGAGGGGCCACACAAAGGTGCCGCCGCCGTGATAGCACTGGACCGTCCGACTGCCCCCGACCCGTCCATAGACCACGAGGATCTTGTTGGAGGGGCATCGTCGGTACAATTTCGCGAGGAAATAGACCGTCGAGAAGATGAAGAGGAGGAAGAAGACCACAGCGGTCGTTAAGAAAGGAATTTCTATACCCATACAATTACCTTGGTTCAATCAGAACGATCGCGACGGTTCGTTCATCGGTTTTTTTGACTACCCGCACGGGGCTAAAAGAGGCGATCTCCTCGCCGTTCAAAGAAATGGCGTCAACCTCATGTGTCATGTCGTGGAGCGAGAGGGAGATCTTGCCCACCCCTTCTTTGGGGATCCGCTGGTAGACAGTCGCCTCTTTGCCAATCACCTCTTCGAGGCGAAAGACGCTGCCTGGGCTGCGCAATTTCCGCGCCCCCCTGAAGACCAAGCCGGTGATCAGCATGACCACTAGCCCCGCGCCGATCGCCCACCCGGTCGAAGCAAGGGGGGCATAGCCCAACTCCCGCTTGCAAGCCAGTCCTACCCAGCCGAACATCATGAGAAATCCGGTGACGGCTTGCTTCGAGAGCCACTTGAAATGCTGCGCCGAGTGGTCATCGACATCATCGGCGTCCGCCCCCGAGAAATAGAGGAGGAACTGGATCAGAAACATCCCCGATCCAGCGAGAGCGCAAAACCAAAAAAGGGAGTCTTTTTCAAACATAGTGGGGGTAGTATAGGGAAAAGAGCGTTTAATTTCCTTCTTTTTTTAAAGGACATTGATTGATATATGTTGGATATGCCTTTTTACCGACATTGCTTAGTTGCGCTCGCATGTGCTTTAGCCCTTGAGGCGAAGCCCACCGGCTCCCATGTGAAGAAGGGAGAGGCCAATCTGACCCAGTTGGATGGGAGTCGCTTATTGATCCAAAGCCAGGGCAATAC